>JBAWDM010000152.1:0-23258 GCA_049590735.1 Asticcacaulis sp.
ACTGTGCCCCATATTGCATTCGTCCGTAACTGGACTATCTTATGTCCACCTTATGCTGAAAATGAGCATAAGTGCCCGTGTTGGGATACAGGAGAGTAGGGACGATGGCCGATACGGCTGCACCTCTGGAATTTACCTCGGCCGTCGAATTGGAAACGGCGGACATCTATGCACGTCTCAAGGGTAAGATATCGCCGCTGGAGTGGCAGATTCAGGCCCCTTTGATCGCCGCTATCAATCGTCTCAAAAAAGAAATGAACGCGGTTATTCTGGCGCACAACTATATGACGCCGGATATTTTTCATGGTGTCGGTGACTATGTCGGCGACAGTCTGGGTCTGGCCCGCGAAGCCGCGCAATCTGACGCCACTATCATCGTACAGGGCGGTGTGCATTTCATGGCAGAAACCTCAAAGGTTTTGGCACCCGAAAAGACCGTACTGATCCCTGATTTAGAGGCCGGATGTTCGCTGGCATCTTCGATCACGGGTGACGATGTGCGCCTGATTAAGCAACGCTATCCGAACCTGCCAGTCGTGGCCTATGTCAACACAACGGCGGATGTGAAAGCCGAAACCGATGTGTGCTGCACCTCAGCCAATGCCGTTCAGGCCGTAGAATATGCCGCCAAACTGTGGGGCGTCGACAGCGTCATCATGATCCCTGATGAGTTTTTGGCCCGCAATGTAGCCCGTCAGACCGATGTGAAAATCATCGCCTGGGGTGGCAAGTGCATTGTCCACGAACGCTTTAATGCCGAAGATATTGCCGATGTGCGTCTGGCTCATCCGGGCGCCATCGTTCTGGCGCATCCTGAATGCCCGCCAGAGGTCATTGCCGCTTCTGACTTTACCGGCTCAACGACCGCCATGAGCGATTTCATCACCAAGAACCTGCCCAAACAGGTGGTTCTGATTACCGAATGTTCTATGGCGGATAATGTTACCTCCGATGCGCCGGGTGTTGAGTTCCTGAAGCCCTGCAATCTGTGCCCGTACATGAAGCGCATTACGCTGCAAGGCATTTATGACTCGTTGCGTTTTCATCAATACGAAGTGACGGTTGACCCCGCTCTGATCCCGCGCGCCGCCGCCGCCGTGCAGCGCATGATCGACATGCCCCCACCAAAAGTCCCTGCCCATTATGACATGATCAAGGCCCGTCATCATGTCGATATCGAGCTGATTTCGTAATGCCCCTTCAGGCGGGACTTCGCCCGCCCAGCACAGGAGGCCATTATGGCCACTGAAACCGCGCGCTCAGACCGCGAAACCTATATTCACAACGGCCCCCTGGTTATTGGCGCAGGCCTCGCAGGCCTGTCTGTGGCCCTCAATACCGGCCCGCACAAGACTCTCGTCATTGCACCGGTGGCGCTCGGCATGGCCTGTTCGTCCGCCTGGGCCCAAGGCGGTATTGCGGCCGCCCTGTCATCTGAAGATTCCCCCAAAGACCACGCCACCGATACCATCAATGCCGGTGCCGGTATCGTCGATGAACTGGCCGCCAGAACCCTGACCGATATGGGCCCCGATACGGTGCGTAAACTGAGCGCCATGGGGGCCCCCTTTGATCATAAGCCTGACGGCACCTTTGTCCTCAACCGCGAAGCTGCACATGGCTTGGCCCGTGTGGCCCGTGTGGGTGGCGATCTGGCCGGTAAGGCGATTCTTGAGGCGGTCGTCGCCCATGCGCTTCTGGCTAAGCACATTGAAATTTGGCAACCGGCCTTTGCGTTGGGGCTGATCCGTTCCGATGCCGATACAGTCATTGGCGCGCTGATTGATTATAATGGCCAGCTGATTGAGGTCTATGCGCCGGTCGTTATTCTGGCCAGTGGCGGCTCAGGCGGCCTGTTTGCCGTCACCACCAATCCGGCCAATCTGCGCGGCGAAGGCATGGCGATGGCCGCTTTGGCCGGGGCCGTGATTGCCGATCCGGAATTTGTGCAGTTTCACCCGACAGCGCTGAAATTCGGGCTTGATCCGGCACCCTTAGCCACTGAGGCCCTGCGCGGCGAAGGGGCCACGCTGATCAATGCCGCCGGACGCCGTTTTGTGTTTGACGACCACCCCGATGGCGAGCTGGCACCGCGTGATATTGTAGCGCGCGCTGTCTATCGCGCCGATCTCATTCCGGTCGATGAAGGCGGCGGCGCGTTCCTGGATGCCCGCGCCACCATTGGCGATCACTTCCCTGCCGAATTTCCGACCGTTTTTGCCTCGTGCATGTCACAGGGCGTCGACCCCCGCACCACGCCCATGCCGGTTGTGCCCGCCGCCCACTATCATATGGGGGGTATCAAGGCCGATATTTCCGGCCAGACCTCGCTTAAGGGCCTGTTTGCCGTGGGTGAATGCTCATCCACCGGCGTGCATGGGGCCAATCGCTTAGCTTCCAACAGCCTGCTGGAAGCGGCCGGGTTTGGCGAGCGGATCGGCAAGCTGGCGGTCATGTCGCTGGGGGGCGATTTCACACCCGACACAGAGCACGCGATCCGCCCCGACGTGCCCCCCATCATGAGCCCCGAAGACCTTATGGCCCTGCGTCAGGCCATGAGCCTATATTGCGGTGTTTTGCGCAATGCCGACGGCCTTAAAACACTTCTGGCCCTGATTGATACGCTGGATGAACGCTACCATAATGCCCTGCCTCTGGTAAATTCGCGCCTAATGGCAAGTTGTGCCTTGCATCGGCGTGAGAGTCGCGGTTCTCATTACAGAAGCGACTATCCGCTGACCGATAATGTGGGGGAACGTACCTGCATTACGTGGGCGCAGGTTAAAAATAAAAAGTTAAACGGGGAAACGACCACATGTTCATTACCGGCTTACCAGACCTCCTGATCGAACCCATTGTCCGCGATGCCTTACGCGAAGATTTAGGGCTTGCCGGTGACGTGACCGCCTCTGCGGTCATTGCGCCCAAATCCCGTTTTAAAGCTGAGTTCCGCTCACGCGAAACCGGCACGTCCTCAGGCATAGACTGTGCGCGCATCGCCATGATGCTGATGGACCCGCATATCCGCTTTGAAACCCTGGTGCCGGACGGCAGCGCCATTAAACCCGGCGATGTGCTGGCCCGCATCGAAGGCAATGCCCGCGCCATTCTGGCCGCCGAGCGGGTGGCACTCAATCTCTTGTGCCATCTGTCGGGTGTTGCCACCCTGACGGCGCGTTATGTGGCCGTGGTCGACGGTCTGAAAACGCGCATTGCCTGTACGCGTAAGACCTTGCCGGGCCTGCGCGGTTTACAAAAACACGCTGTCAAATGTGGCGGTGGTCATAATCACCGTTATGGTCTGGATGATGCCATCCTCATCAAGGACAATCATATCGCCATCTGCGGCGGTGTGGCTTCGGCTATGAAGCGCGCCAAGGCCGGCGTCGGCCACACCATGAAGATCGAGATCGAAGTCGATTCCATCGCGCAACTCAAAGAAGCCCTGCCCTTTGCGCCAGATGTTTTGCTGCTCGATAATTTCTCGCTGGATATGTATGCCGAAGCCGTGAAACTGGCGGCTGGAAAAACCATTCTTGAGGCGTCCGGCGGCGTCAATCTGGAGACGGTGCGTCAGATTGCCGAAACCGGTGTGGACGTGATTTCAATCGGCGGCCTGACCCATTCGGCGCCGAATTTCGATATCGGTCTGGACGCGGTTTAAGCCTGCCCCTTCCCTATATGCCGCCCTTGACGAAGCTCAGTTTTGACACCCTCTGACTGAGCGGTTTATCAACCAGCGCGTCAAACACAAAGGCCACAGTGATGGCCACACCCACGCCTGCCCCCCACAGCAACCATTGCAGGGGGGCGCTGAGGCTGAAATGGCTGATCAGTTTAGGCGACACTCCAAACCACACAGCCCCCACCAGGGAATGCGTCAAAAAAAGCGCAAAAGAGGCGCGGCCCATCCGGTGGGTCACCAGATTTTCATGAAAGGTGACGCCTCCGGATACAGCCAGCACAACCGCCAGAAGGACCAGTATCACGCTGTCGGTCACCGCATTGCGGGGCGTCAGACACAGCAAGGCAATCGCCAGAAACGCGCCCAAAATCATCACCCAGTAGACCGGCCTGGTCACCCGCACATCCGCTGTCATGCGCTCAATCAGATTGCCCAGAATAAACAGGGGCAAGGCCCTGAGCAGGCCCCACTGGAACGGCAAATCAACAAAAGCATGCTGTGCCAGAACCTGCGCCAATATATGCGCCGCCAGTAAAACAATCGCGGACATAATCAGCATGAACGCAAGGCTGCGATTATAAACCAAAGGCAAATAAATGCTGAACAGACCGTAGCAGACCATCAGGACCGACAGGGTCCATGTCGGCACATTCCAGGCCGGTATCTGTGACAATCCCCAGCCCTGCACCAGAAAGGCCTGTGTGAAAAAATCCATCAGCCCATATTTTTCCGGGTGATTGGGTGCAAACCCTGCCGCCGACGACACCACAAAAAAAGCGCCGAATGCCAAAAGCACTAAAATATGTGACGGCCACAGACGGGCAAACCGCCGCAGGAAAAAATGGGTCCGGCGCATGTGCGAGGTGATAAGCCGCCGGCCATAGGCGCGTGACAGGATATAACCCGACAACAGCAAAAAGAAGTCGGTAGCCAGCCAGCCCTGACTGAAGACCGGCATAAGGGCCGCCAGATTGATCGGCGCCATAGTGCCGTAATGGAAAAGCAGGATAAAGCCTGCCGCCAAAAACCGCAGGACATCCAGACTGGCACCGCCAGCTCTGGGTTGTGCGCCGTGATCCGAATGCGGTGGCGGGATGTTAAAAGATGTAGGTTTCACAAAACACAACCTAGCATCAGGTCATTAACACTTGCCTTCTGAGCGTTTTAAAAGCGCTATTTATTGGCAGCCGTCTCAGTGGCAGGTGCCACAACAGTCGCACCGGGCGCATGGCCCGGCTTCATGAATTTGACCAGAACCCGCTGGCCGATCAGGAAGGGCGTATTATCGGCCGAGACAACGACCTCAACCACACGCTCGTCACTGGCTTCATTGCCGCCGTCAGATTTCAGCTTTCGGGCACCGAAGGTCGCAGCGATCCGCATGACCTTGCCGGCATAGATTTTAGTGGGGTCGGCTTCGGGAATGATCTCGGCATCCTGACCAATCTTGACGTCGGGGATTGAGCTTTCGACGATTTCCGAGCGAATAATATGCGGGATAGCCGGTTCCAGATCGAACATGGTCGACACGTTCAGAGTCGAGGCGCCAGCGCCCGGATTGGCGTAACGGCGAATAATCTTGCCATCCATGGGCGCACGGATAATGGTCAGATCCTTGGTGTATTCCGCCTGAGCCAGTTGTGTACGCGCCGTCGCCACGGCCGCGCGCTGAGCCTCAAGTGTCGCCTTGGCCGTGTCAATCGCATCACGCGCCTGATCCAGCTTTTGTTGCGCAATAAAATTACTGGGGGCCAGCTTGGCCAGACGGTCATATTCGCGCTGAGCGGTGCGGATATTCACTTCTGTCAGAGCCAGCGCGCTCTGAGCCTGAGCAACCTGCGCGCGGGAACTGTTGACAGCCAGATCTGTATCTTCGGATTCCTGTCTGGCCAGAATCTGACCCTTTTTGACAATATCACCTTCCTGAACAAGAACCTCTTCGACAATACCGGCGCGGCGGGCGGCGACTTCGACCACGCCACCATCCACATCCACCTTACCGGCGGCAATGGCGGCATAGGGCGAAGGCGGTGCCACGGCAGCGGCTTTTTCACCCGGCTTGCCGCCAGGCGCGCCCGGTTTTTGGCAGGCGGTAAGAGAAAGGCCTGTCAGGGCCAGAAGGCCAAAAGTAATGGCGGTGGAGGCGGCAAATTTACGAGACATATGTGTTTCTCTGTTTCCGTAGCTTAGGCAATCGAGGGCGGTTCTGAGATCATGGTGTCGCTCAGTATCTTGCCATCTTCCATGTGAATGACGCGGTCGGCATAGGCTTCCAGGCGCGGGTCGTGGGTCACGACAACAACCGCCGCGCCCCGTTCCTTTGCCGCCTGATGCAGCAGTTTGATAACCACCTGACCGCTGACCGAATCGAGCGCCGAAGTGGGTTCGTCGGCAAAGATCAGGGCCGGCATTTTTGACAGGGCGCGTGCAATGGCGACCCGCTGTTTTTCGCCGCCGGAGAGCTCCGAAGGCATCTGTTTCAGGCGGTGGCTCAATCCCACTGCGGTCAGGACCTCTACGGCACGACGATGGGCCTCATCCTTCTTGACCTTTTGGTATTTTAGCACCTGCTCAACCTGCTGAGTGGCGTTGAGCGAAGGGAACAGATTGAAGCCCTGGAAAATGAAACCACAGTGATCCAGACGAAATTTATCGACCTTGGCGCGCTTTTTCTTCCACAGGTTTTCACCCAGCGCCATTACCTCGCCTTCATCAGGCATCATCAGTCCTGACAAGGCCGCGATCAGTGTCGATTTGCCGGAGCCGGATGGCCCCATGACCATGGTGACCTGGCCGTGATAGGCTGTGAAATCGACATTCTTCAGGACCTGCTGACGCGTCTTGCCGATCTTATAGCCCTTAGCAAGGCTATTGGCTTGTAATGCAATTTTACCGTTCATCGTAACAGATCCGCAGGTTGGCTCTTTTTCAGGACACCGAGCGAAAAGAGGCCCGACAGGACGGCTATGACCATCAGCATGATGGCGACCGGAATATCAAGGAACAACGGGAAGTCCATCGGCACGCCCCCCAGCTTGGCCAGGAAAGCAACGCCACCCACCAGAATAACAGTCAGCGCCAGACCGGCGATTCCGACCCAGAAGCTCAATTCCATAATGATCAGGCGCAGGCCGCCCATCGAAACCCCCAGGGCACGCAGCGAGGCGAACTCCTTGATATTGGCCATAATGGCGCCCTGCAATGTCTGCCAGGTGATGACAATGCCGATAAATACACCGACCAGAGCCATGAAGCCGATCATAATGGCGATGCCGCCTTCTTTCATCATGCCTGCCTGCGAGCTTTTGGACAACTCCTCGCGCGTCCAGGCCTTGAACTGGCCAGCCCCGATTGTATTCAATTCGCGGGCCACTTCCTTTGATTTGGTTGGGTCTTTCAGCTTTACCAGCAGCGGGCCCACGCGGGGGCCATCATCGGCGATGTAAAGCAGCTTGGCCGTCTGATAAGACGTAAAGACCTGAGTATTGAACATATTGGGGTAACCATCGACCATGCCCGCGACAGTAACCGTACGTCCATTCATCTTCGCCTTGTCGCCCACCTTGATACCCAGCTTACCAAGAGAGGTGCGATCAACTATGACGGCAAAAGGCTCCTGCAAAGCTTCAATTGTGGCATCGGAAAAATCGCTGGGCATGGTCACGGCCCCCTTGACAGGGTTCACGACAACCACCCGCACCCAATCGGCTTTTGGCGGCTGGCCATCCTTCGGAAAGTTTGACCACTGAGCCCCATTCATGATCATGGGTTGAACCTCAGCCACATCCGGATGCTGATAAACCAGGGGAATCATGCGGCGTGGCTGACCGGAATCACCAAAAAGCCCTTCCGCTTGTGGCGGCAGTATCAGTATCTGCGCCGGCGATTTATCCACCGTAGCGGTAAAGGACAAGGCCATGCCCATGAACATCCCGGTCATGGCGAGAACAAGCAGACCGGCCACGGCCAGAGCAATAACCGCCGCCAGATAGCGACGCCATTCATAGATCAGAGTAGACAGGGCAAGTGACATATCACCAACTTTGTTAGACGCAGCAAATCAATTGCCACAAGCTTTCGGATATTCAAAAGCCTCTTCGCCTACATCTAGGGGTTTTGTGTGAATGTCTAATTAAATCCCTGTAATTTGACGCACGCGCCAAAGATCAGAAGCTTTTGCGGGCCGCAATGAAATAGGCCGCCCCCGTCCACAGAGAGGCAAAGGCCGCAACCAGTATCAGAACATAGGACAGGGCTAAAACAGGTGAATAATATTGCGGCGGAAAGTTAAAAGCTGACCAACTGCCGGCCAGCAATAACGCCCCCAAAGCCACAAGCTGAATAGTCGTCTTGATCTTGGCCAGCAGGCTGACGGGCACCTTAAAGCCCTTATCGGCCGCCGCCTCACGCAAGGCACTGACGGCAAATTCGCGAAACAAAATAAGCGCGCACGGCAAGCCCATGACGGGGTCCGCTATATTAAAGGCAAACAAACCCAATATGGTGCCGCATACCAGAATCTTGTCAGCTATGGGATCGAGAATCGCCCCCCAGGCGCTGACCGCATTCAGTTTACGCGCCAGCCAGCCATCAAGAAAATCCGTGCTTGAGGCCAGCACAAAGGCGTAAAACGCCCAGCGCTGCATGCGGAAAATATCGTCCGGCTGAAGATAATTGCTGAAAAACGGGATGCCGCCCGCCGCACCGGCCAGCAGCAGGAACATAATGACGCCCAGCAACAGCCGGATCATGGTCAGGATATTGGGGATCGGATTGACGTTTTCACCGGTCATACTGGGTCTTGCCTTAAAGCTGTGCAGGGTTGCGGCTATACTAAAGAGAAAAAATGAACCGCCAAAGCCTTTTATCGGCCCGCATGAAAGTAATCATAAATCTTTTGCGCCAAAGCCTGCGAAATCCCGTCTACCTTCCTGAGTTCCTCAACGCGCGCCTGACCGACCTCACGGCCTGAACCAAAGGCCTGTAACAGGGCGCGTTTGCGATTGGCGCCGATGCCGTCAATCTCATCCAGCGGATTTTTGGTAATGGCAGCATCGCGTTTCTGACGATTAGCACCGATCGCATACCGATGCGCTTCATCCCGCAGGCGTTGCAGGTAATAAAGCACCGGTGATTTAGGCTCCATCATGAAAGGCTGCCGCCCCGGTATGAAAAAGCGTTCCATGCCCGCATCACGATCCGGCCCCTTGGCGACCCCGACAATCGGAATATCCGCGATGCCCAGCTCTTGCATAACCGCCAGAACCGCATCCAGTTGCCCCTGCCCGCCATCGACCAGAACCAGATCGGGTTTGCCAAAGCTTTTCTCGCCTTCACGCAGGTCTTTTTCCTTGATCAGGCGCATAAAACGGCGACGAAACACCTCAGCCATCATGGCATAGTCATCCCCTGGTACCGTATCGAGATCGCGAATAGTGAATTTACGATACTGCCCTTTCAGAAAGCCATCGGGGCCCGCCACCACCATACCGCCAACCGCATGTGTGCCTCCCAGATGGCTATTGTCATAGACCTCTATGCGTACAGGCGGAGCATCCAACCCAAAGGCTTCGGCCACCCCGTTCAACAAAGTCGACTGCGCGCTGCGTTCGGCCAGACGTCGGCCCAGGGCGGCCTTGGCATTGTTCAGCGCGTGCTGCACCACGTCGAACTTCTCACCGCGTTGCGGGCGCAGCACCTGCACCCGCCGTTTGGCGGTCAGACTCAAAGCGTCCATCATCAGTTCCGGTATATGCAGATCATGCGACACCAGAACCAGTTTGGGCACCTGACGATCCTGATAGAACTGGCCCAGAAAAGCATCCAATATAGTGCCGGCATCATCATCGGCATCGACCCGCGGGAAATAAGCGCGATCCCCCCAGTTTTGTCCGGCACGGTAAAAAACCACCTGCACGCAGGCCGCGCCGCCTTCGTTAAACACGGCAAACACATCGGCCTCTTCTTCGTGCAGATCAACCGAAGACGACATAAAGACGTGATTGAGCGCGCGCACCCGATCACGCAAATGGGCGGCGCGTTCAAAATCCATCTCATCGGACGCCGTCATCATCTCTTTGGATAACTGTTCCACGACCACACGGCTCTTGCCCTTTAGGAAATCATGCGCCTGATCGACCAGTCCGCCATAGTCCTTAAGACTGATTTCGCCGGTGCAGGGCGCACTGCATCGTTTGATCTGGTGCAGCATGCAGGGCCGCGTACGACCGGCATAGACGCTGTCGGTACAGGTGCGCAGCAGAAAGGCTTTTTGCAGCGTATCCAGCGTATGATTAACCGCATAGGTCGAGGCAAACGGGCCGTAATAATTGCCTTTGATCGCATGCGCACCACGATGTTTGGTGATTTGCGGCGCTTCGTGATCCTTACGGACAAGGATTTCGGCAAACATCTTATCATCGCGCAACAGGACATTATAGCGTGGCTTCAACGCTTTGATCAGGCGCGCCTCAAGTAATAGCGCTTCACCCTCCGTGTCGGTGCGCAATAAGACCATTTCACGCGTCATGGCCACCATGCGGGCAATGCGTTGCGTATGGAAACGGCCCTGGGCGTATTGCAGGACGCGCTTTTTCAGCGACTTGGCCTTGCCGACATAGAGGACTTCGCCGTCTACACCCAGCATGCGGTAAACGCCGGGCTTATCGGGTGCCAAAGCCGCTTCACGCCGAATCAGCGCCGCCCCCAGCAAGGGGGCTTCGGGCTTTAAATCCAAGGATATTTCCGTTTTTTCCGTCTCTGACATATACCCGCTTACTTACCATGAATCGCGATTTGTATATGGTGAGCTTGCGTGAAATTTCACACATCTGTGTCAGCATTCAGCTATCACGCGTCCGTGATTGTGATTAGGTGTTTATGCTGCTTTGCACTATAGGTGCGCTATCACTCACCATCCATGAGCCTTTATGTCGGCCCCCGCCCTTACAGCCAGCACGCCCAATAAGGAAATTCGCGCCCTCACCGGCTTGCGCGGGATTGCGGCTGTCTATGTGGTGATGTTTCACGCCAATGGCCTGCACCCTTTTCCGGAATGGGTGCGCCCCTTTATCAAGCATGGCTATATTGCAGTCGATCTGTTTTTTCTGCTGAGCGGTTTTGTCATGGCCATGACCTATGCCGGCCTGTTTCAGCAGGGTTTTGACCTAAAAAATTTCAAGCGGTTCTTGCTGTTGCGACTGGCGCGCATCTATCCGCTCTATCTGCTGATGACCCTGATTACCGCCGTGACCATTACGACAGTTCTGAGCGACACCTACCGGTTCGGAGACGATGTGCTGAGGGCGCTACCCTATAATATCACCATGACCCATGTCTGGGGTCTGGCCTATGCCATTGTGCCGCCTTCATGGTCGATCAGCACCGAATGGGCCGCCTATCTGCTGTTTCCGGTCTTTATATGGCTGGCGCGCTGGTTGCCCTTGCGGTTCGCTCTGATCGGAGCAGGCGCTGCCTTTGGGCTGCTGATCGCTGTCGCCTTCGGGCCGCACTGGATGACGCTGGATTACCATCTGGCCGGTCAGCTTGATATTGTCCATTCCTATGCACCGGGAACGATTTTGCGTTGTCTGGCTTCATTCTATATCGGATTGGTTGCCTATCGCAGCAAAGATTACATCTCCTGGAAATGGGCAACGCCTCTGGTCTTCGCCATGCTGTGCCTTTTGTGTTTCAAAGCCACGGATCTGGGATTAATTGTCGTCTTCACCGCTCTGATCATGGCCCTTAGCCATGACAAGGGTGCGGTGGCGCGCCTGCTCCAGACCCGTCTGATCTACTGGCTGGGCGTGGTTTCCTACGCGCTATATCTGGTGCATGACCTGATTCAAAAAATCCTGCTTCAGGCCTTTCCGGCCTGGGGTTTTGACTTTGGCATTTCCAAAATGGCGTGGGTGTTTATCTCTTTCGCACTGGCTCTGGCGGTCGCGGCTTTGGCCCATTACGGGTTTGAAAAACCGACACGGCAGTGGTCACGCAATCTGATCAAACGGCTTGAAAACGGCCCGGCCTTTTTCAATCGCAGGCCGGTGCGAACGCCCGCCGAATAATCACCAATTCGGATCGGCTGGAAAATCCATCAGGGCCTCCTGAATACGGCGCAGACTGCCTTGGTTGATATTATCAGGCAGGGCATCCAGGGCAAAAAAGGCGACATTCTTGATTTCGGCATGTGAGGTCATTTCGCAGGGCTCATAGGCATCGACCCGAAACAACAAGACATGATCGCCGGGGAAAAACTGTTCATTGCTATGGACCGACAGAAGTTTCGGCAATTCAAGCGGATTAACGCCCGCCTCTTCACGCAGTTCGCGCGCCACCGCCGCATGAGCCGTCTCTCCGGCGTCTACACCGCCACCGGGCAACCACCAGCCTTCGAGATAGGTGTGCTCAATCAATAAGACGTGGCCCTGATCATTGAGCACCAGACCGCGCACGCCTAGGGTCTTGCCCCGCGTTGCCCGCGAATAGGCAAAGAATAAAGGCCGCGAATAGGGTTCAACGACTCGTTTCCAATCTTGCATAAGGTTAAAATGCTGCGAAACAGTGTTATCTGCAAGTGTATATCTTTTAGTCAGGCATGAAATTACGCGGCAAACCCTCTTGTGCCGCCGCCTGAAGACGTTTAACAGATCAAGCCTGTCAGTTTGCGGAGACTCCCATGTTAGCCATTGCCATCCTCAGCGGTTTTCTCGTCTTTATGGCCGTGATGAATATCATCGACTTTGGTCGCATTGACTAAGACTAAAGCGCCTAAAACGGCCCTTGTTACCGGTGCCGCCAAGCGCATAGGCCGCGCCATTGCGCTTGTGCTGGCACAGGCAGGCTATGATATAGGCGTCCATTACGGCCAGTCACGCGATGAAGCCTTAGCGCTTGTGCGTGACTTAGAGGCTCTGGGCGTGCGTGCCCACGCCCTTCAGGCCGATCTCAGCGATGTCGCCAATGTCAGCCAACTGATCGACACGGCGCGTGAAGCCTTAGGGCCGCTAGATGTCCTGATCAATAATGCCTCCGTTTTTGCCGATGACCGCGCCAGATCGCTGACGGTCGCCAGTTGGCAAATGCATATGGACACCAATCTTTTAGCACCCGTCCTGTTATCACAGGCTTTTGCCGGCCAGACCGATATCCGCGATGGCGCCTCGATTATCAATATGATCGACCAGCGCGTCTTAAAACCGTCACCGCCGTTTTTCAGCTACGGCCTGTCCAAGGCGGGCCTTTGGCATGCCACCCGCACACTCGCACAAGCCTTAGCGCCCCATATCCGCGTCAATGCGATTGGCCCCGGCCCTACGCTCAAATCCATCCACCAGAGCGAAGCAGACTTTGCCCGCGAAGCCCGCTCGACCCTGCTGCAAAAACCCACCTCTCCCGAAGAAGTGGCGGCGGCGGTCATCTATCTGCTTAATGCCCCCAGCGTAACCGGCCAGATGATCTGCGTCGATTCCGGCCAGCATCTGGGTTGGAAAACCGTCGATATGATGGATTTGTGAGACTCCACCCCCCCGCTTCGAAAGGGAGGATAAGAGATTTAGCGTCGGCGCTTGCTATTGCCCATCAGACCCCGAATAAGCTGGCCCGCTATGGCAATACCGACCGAACGAATGATCGGCACGGCCACTGAGGTTACGGTTTTCGTCATCTGGGCGGCCGCCTTGTCCTTCGCCTTTTGTTCAGCGATACGCGCTTTTTCGTCGGCGGCCCTTTGGCGTTCATCCAGTCGGGCCTGCTGAACGGCGGCCTTGGCGGCTTCTTTTTCAGCCACGGATGGCGCAGGCGGTGGCGCATCCGCCGCCACCTGGGCCTGGGCCTGCTCAACACGCGCCGTCAAAATCTCATAGGCCGATTCCCGATCGCGCAGCGTGTCATAGACGCCTGACAAGGGGGATTTCGCCATGAGGGCCGCGCGCTCCGCATCGGTCGCGGGCCCCATGCGGGAGGCCGGCGGACGGATCAGGGCGCGGTCGCAGACATTGGGAATACCCTTGGCGTCCAGCAGCGACACCAGCGCCTCACCTGTTCCCAGTTGCTGCAAAACCTCCATGGTATTAAAGGCCGGATTGGCGCGGAACGAATCCGATGCTGCCCTCAGGCCTTTTTGCTCAGACGGCGTATAGGCGCGCAAAGCGTGCTGCACGCGATTGCCCAGCTGGCCCAGCACCGTATCGGGCACATCGGCCGGATTTTGCGTAATGAAATAGATGCCCACGCCCTTGGAGCGGATCAGACGCACCACCTGCTCGATTTTTTGCAACAAGGCCTTGGACGATTCGGCAAACAAAAGATGCGCTTCATCGAAAAAAAAGACCAGACGCGGCTTGTCCGGATCACCAACCTCGGGCAGTTCTTCAAACAGCTCCGACATCAGCCACAATAAAAAGGTCGAATACAGCTTCGGATTCTGCATCAATTTGTCGGCGGCCAGCAGGTTTATATAGCCCTTGCCGTTAATATCGGTGCGCATCAGGTCTTCGAGGCGCAGCGCCGGTTCACCAAAAAAATTAGCCGCACCCTGATTTTCCAGAGTCAGCAGATTGCGCAATATGGTGGCCACCGTGGTCGGCGATACCTGACCATAGACCGAGCCGATTTCCTTGGCATTGTCCGACACATGTTTCAGCATGGCGCGCAGATCATTGAGGTCCAGCAGCAACAGGCCTTCCTTGTCGGCCACCGTGAAGGCGATATTCAGAACGCCCTCCTGAACCTCATTCAGGTCCAGCAGACGCGCCAGCAAAAGCGGCCCCATTTCAGATATGGTGGCGCGGATCGGGTGGCCTTTTTCGCCATACAGGTCCCAGAAGATGACGGGTGCCGCCGAAGGTGTCAGCTCCAGATTCATCGAGGCGGCGCGCTCTAAAACCTTATCGTTAAACACGCCGGCCTGACTGATGCCCGATAGGTCGCCTTTGATGTCAGCCGCAAAGACCGGCACACCGGCGTCCGAGAAGGCCTGAGCCAGAATTTGCAATGTAATGGTCTTGCCGGTGCCGGTCGCCCCCGCAATCAGGCCATGGCGGTTGGCACGCTTATAAAGCAGGGTTTCCGGCTCTGTGGCCTGTCCTACAAATGCCCCTGTTGGATCGACCATGTGCATGCTCCTCAGATGATATCGTCAATCTTTATCGTATCCGTTTGCGACGCGCCAGTATCCCCATGAGGCCATCGCGCATAATTTTACGCACCGGCATTTCAAAGGCATGAAAGCTGAGATAGGCCAGGCCACACGCCACCCCCATAAAGCCGATAAACACAAGGGGTTGGGCAAAAATCTGACGTTGAGCTTCTGGCGGCCATTGCGCCACCAGAAGCATAATCAGCAATTGCAGTGGGAAATGGATGAGATAAAGCGAATAGCTGATATCACCGATCCATGACCATTTGTGCAGGCCTTCGCGGGTCACGAATTTCGGCCAGTACCCTTGCTGCAAGCCCAGCCACAACAGTAATAAAGGTATGGCGACATAGACAAAGCCACCGACATTCAGGACAGGCGATAAGGTGTCCGGATCGGCAGGAATATGCTGCATGGGCCAATGCGCCAGAGTTGTGCGCATATAGGCCAGCCCCCAGACCAACGGCACCAATACCGCCAGCGCACGGGCCAGATTTTTACGCCAGACCTCATGTACCCGAAGCGCCGTGACCGCATAATAAACCAACCCGCCCAGAAAGAAATTCGGCACGCCGCGCAGGAAATCAGCATCAGGATTGATACGGGTATATTTATAGATCAAGCCCCCAATCACCATGAGACCTAAAAACCACCACCGGTTCAGGCGCAAAAAACAAGTGAGAAAAAACAGGACATACAGAAAAACCTCGACCGAAATCGACCAGGCCGGGCCGTTGAAGGTGAACTGTGGATGGGGCACCCATTGCTGAATCATCAACAGATTCAGCCCGAAATGACCGGCGCTATTATGATCGTAAATAAAGGTTTTGCCGTACAGGCTATGAAAGCCCCACTGCAGGATCGCCACCAGAATAAGTGTAGCAAAATAAAGCGGATATAGCCGCGCCAGACGGGCTATGAAAAAAGCAGTGGTGCCTGTTTTTCGCGTATTGATAACATCGGCGTACAGCCAGAAAAAAACATAGCCGGAGATCGAAAAAAACAGCTCAACGAAAAACTGACCATAAACATAGACCGGCATCAGTATGCGGTAAAACGGCATGTTCAGGTAATCAAACCCCCACGCCGTTCGTGTCAGCATGAAATGCTTATAGTGGAAAATCACCACCACAATGGCCGCCACGCCACGCAATATATCCAGCTCATAAAACCGGGATTCGCGCGGATGCAGGGCCTGTGCCAAGGCGCTCAGGTCTGGCGTTCGATGCTGTAAACCGCCAGGCTTTCCAAAGCCGAGCGCCACGGCCCCGGCGCAAAAACCGACAAGGCCTGACGCGCCTGATCGGCAAAGTCACGCGCCACCGCCCGCGCCTCATCCAGGGCACCGGAAGTGCGCATCAAAGCCTGAGCGTGCGCAAAATCACCGTCTTTTTGCTCGCGTCGGCTGATGGTGCGTTCCCAGAAGTCACCGGCCTCCGTGCGGGTTTTGCGCATGGCCAGAATGAGCGGCAGGGTCGATTTGCCCTCGGAAAAATCATCGCCGGCATTCTTACCCAGATCGGCCGCCGAGCCTTCATAGTCCAGCACATCGTCCTGAATCTGAAAGGCCAGACCCAGATTCAGGCCATAGCTATACAGAGCCTGAATACGATCTTCGGAAGCCCCTGCGGCCACGGCGCCGCTTTGGGAGGCGGCGGAAAACAGCGCGGCCGTTTTCGAGGAAATGATTTCGATATAGTCGGCCTGAGTGAGGTTAAGATCAAACGCCTTCATCAGTTGCAGAACCTCGCCCTGCGTGATGATGGCCGAGGCCTTAGACAGAATATCCAGCGCCCGCAGATTGCCGGTTTCGACCATTAGCTCAAAGGCGCGGGCAAACAGGAAATCGCCCACCAGCACCGAACTGGGGGCACCCCAGATGAGATGGGCCGCCACCTTGCCACGACGCAAAGACGAGGAATCCACCACATCATCATGCAAAAGCGTCGCCGTATGGATGAATTCAACCGCCGCCGACAGATTGTGGTGATGCGCGTTATCCGTGCCGCACAACCGCGCCGCCGCCACGCACAACAGGGGGCGCAAACGCTTGCCGCCCGCCGCAATCAGATGCTCGGCCAGAGCGGGGATCACCGCGACTTCGGACTGCATGCGGGCCGTGATCAGGGCGTTGGTTTTCACCATATCGGCTTCGCAAAGCTGCACCAGTGCCTGCACGTCCGGCCGTATCACCTCAGGCGCGTCTGGCGTATCTGGCGCTTTTGGCATTGTGTTGATATTGGCCGAATCCAAGGCACAAACTCCTGACATTAACCTTTAGGCCATAAACCGCCTTGACGGCTTAGTCTATGCCCTACGATACTATTTAGCTTGAAATCTGTTACAGTTCAGGCGTACCGCTTGGCCCGCTTTTAAACAACCTGCCTTTAGAAAACAATTGGATATGACCGGGGTCACGCCACAGTGTCTCACAAATGCGACCTTGACACACCTGCTGGATGGGCGCGTCAAAGTGATGCAGCCGCAAAAAGGCTATCGGATCGGCATGGACGGTGCCCTTCTGGCCGCCGCCTGTGCAGGACGCGTCAGCGCCGGCCGGATTAAGAATGGATTGGAATTGGGCTGCGGTGTCGGTGGGGCCTTATTGTCGCTTAAGGCGCGCTGTCCGGAACTGAGGCTTTGTGGTCTTGAACGGGAGCCGGACTATGTGGCTTTGGCGCAGGAAAATATCAGGCTGAATAGCCTCTCCGATATTCGTATTATGGCCGGTGATATTGGTGACGGCTACAAGGCAATGGGTCTGTCTGAACGCTTTGATCTGGTCTTTTCCAACCCGCCCTATTTTGATGACCCCGATACGCTGCGTGCGCCGCATGAGACCAAACGCGCCGCCTGGATTGCCGATGACGGTCTTGAGGCCTGGCTGGATTTCGCCCAAAGCGCGGTAAAAGACGGTGGAGATATCATCTTTATTCACCGCGCTGACCGCTTGCCGGATTTGCTCAGTGGCCTGTCGAAAAAGTGCGGGGCTTTTATCGTGCGGCCCATCATGCCCTTTGCCGATAAGGATGCCAAGCGGGTGATTGTGCGCGCCCAAAGACTGGGAAAGGCGCCGTTACGTCTTTTACCGCCGCTTGTTCTGCATGATGCGGGTGAACGCAAGCACACGCCGCAGGTCGAAGCCATCCTGCGCGGGGAAGAGATTTTAAGCTGGTGATTAGCTGCCGCCAAACCAGTTATAGCCCTGATCCTCCCAATAGCCGCCCGAATAGACATTGGTGACGAAGATTTCGACAATGTGCTTGGGGTTCTTATAGCCCAACTTGGTCGGCATGCGCAGCTTCATCGGAAAGCCGTATTTCGCCGGTAGCAATTGCCCGTCAAAGGTAAATGTCAAAAGGGTCTGGCTATGCAAGGCCGTCGGCATGTCGATGGAAGTATAATAGCCATCGGCGCATTTAAACCCGACATATTTACAGGTCGTATCCGCCCCTACGCGCTTTAAGAACTCCGAAAAAGTCACGCCGCCCCAACGGCCAATGGCGCTCCAGCCCTCAACGCAGATATGGCGGGTAATCTGTTCGGTATAGGGCAGGGCATGCAGGGCCGCCAGTCGCCACGGCCTGCGGTCGGCAATCTTGCCGGACAGCTCAAGCCAGTAATCGGCCGGGTTGACCACGGGGGCCTTATCGACCGAGTAGAAGGCATTAAACGGAAAAGGTTTGGCTACCTCAGCCTGACTGTAGGTCGGGGCGAGAGTGTTCGGATTAAAAATCACCGCTTGCGCCCCGTCATTAAAGCGCGACACCGCCTTTAGCACCTCTTTGACCGAGCCATAATGATTAAGCGTAATACCGGTCGCCAGAGACAAACCGCCCAGGGTCAGGACATTGCCCAAAAGACGGCGTTTGGCAGGGTCTTTGAGCAGGCCTTCGGCTTCTTTGATAATGGCCTCTTCGTCATTTTTGATGTCCGGATCCATTTAGCGCCCCCACAACATAGCTTTGATGGTTTTCGGCACCAAAAATGCCATGACCACATGTACAAAGATAAAGGCGACAAGGGCGGCCATGGCATAGAAATGGACGTGACGCGCCATCTCATAGCCACCCATCAAGACCCTGAGCCAGCCAAACTGTACTGACTTCCACAACACAAGTCCGGATGCGATCAGCACAACCAGATCGGCCATAGCGAACAGATAGGCCAGTTTCTGAATCATATTATACTGGCGGATGTCGGCATGGCTGAGATGCCCCGTCAGCGTTGCCTTAATGTCCGACCACAAACCCTTCAGTGTTACAGGCCAGAACTGACGGCCACGGCGGCTTAGGATAAACAGAATGGCGTAAAGGATGGCGCTGGCGAACAGTATCCAGATCGCTGCAAAGTGCCACTGGATCGCCCCGCCCAGCCAGCCACCCAGCGTCCATTTCGCCGGGAACAAACGCTCATTGGTAAAAGGCACATAGAGATGCATAAAACGATTGGCATTATAGATACGCCAGCCGCTCATGATCAGCACGATCACTGCCGCCGCATTACACCAATGGATGAGGCGTAACCACAAGGGATGGATACTGGTCTTATCTTGATCCACTTGCACCCCTCTTTAGTTTCCAATTGTTGCAGCCTAACATGAATACGCCGGACTGCCAAAATGGGTTACAGGGTCACGACCATTTTTCCAATCGCCTCACCTTTTTCCAGGATTTCATGCGCCTTACGCACATTATCCGCCGTCAAACCCTCAAAAGTGCGGCCCAGAGTCGTGCGGATGCGCCCTGCGTCTATAAGGGCTGCCACTTCGGTTAAAATCTGACCCTGGGTTTCGGGTTTGAAATTAAACATGGATTTGGTGAACATGAATTCCCAGGCAATTTTAATCGCTTTCAGCTTCAGGGGCTTGATGTCCAGACTGGCCGGATCGTCAATCAGGCCGAACATGCCAAAGGGCTGCATAATGTCACTAATTTGACCCAAATAATCCCCGGTATGGGTCGTGGAAAACACATAGTCGAAGGGTCCAAAACCCGCATCTTTCAAAGGCTTGTTGCGATCAATGACGCCATCCACGCCTAAATCAGTCAGCCAGTCGGCAGATTCGGGCCGCCCCGATGTCGCATAGACGCGGCCCTTCGTCAGGGCCTTCGCGAACTGCACGGCCAAAGAGCCGACACCCCCTGCTCCGCCGATCACCAGCAGATCAAACTCTTTATCCCGCGGCACATCAAACTGCTCAAACAACATCTCCCAGGCCGTTAACGCGGTCAGAGGCACGGCGGCGGCCTCGGCAAAATTAAGCGAGGCCGGCTTTTTGGCCACCAGTCGGTGATCCACGGCCTGACGCTGCGCATAGGCACCATCACGGGTCAGATCGCCGGCATAATAGACCGCATCCCCAATCTCAAAACCGCTCACTGCGCTGCCTTTGGCGATCACGATCCCGGCGGCATCCCAGCCCAGAACCACATGTCCGCCTTCAGGCGCTGAGCGGTTTTGCCGTATCTTGGTATCGACCGGATTAAAGCCGGCGGCCTTGATCTCAACCAGCAGATCGCCTTCGTTTAAAACAGGCTCAGGCAGATTGACTTCCGCAAGGGCAAAGGCGCTAAGAGCATGGGCCGTTGAATAGCTTATGGCTTTCATTGTGATCTTCCTGACTGACGTATGGGAACAGTTTAACACTATACAGGCCGTGACCCCTCTTTGAGAAGGCGTAACCTATGCCCCAACCCGATCTCAGGCGCTTTAACCGTATCAACTGGTATCCGCCCCTGATAGGTGCGGGCATCCGCGTCATTGAAGCATCGCCGGATTATACCTCCGTTACGGTTGAGATGAAGCTGAGGTGGTGGAATCGCAATATTGTCGGCACACAGTTCGGCGGTTCGCTCTATATGATGTGCGATCCGTTTTTCATGGCCATTTTAATGCATAATCTGGGCCCTGACTATATTGTCTGGGACAAGGCGGCTTCGATACAATTTCTCAAACCGAAACGCGGTCATGTACAGGCGCATTTTCACATCCCGCCCGAAGAGATTGCGCGCGTCAGGCATGAGGCCGACACCCAGCGCAAGTCTGAGCCGGAATATGAAGTCGATATTACCGGCCCTGATGGCGAAAGCATAGCCCGCGTGCGCAAGGTCTTATATGTGCGCCGTAAAGAAGCGAAATCCGGCGCTTAGGTGTCTGATTTTACGGCCGCTTCGGCGCGTTTCTTTTGCGCCGCGACCATCTTGTCGATCTGGGCCTGCGCCAGCGCCTTACGTTGTTCGGCCAGTTCGTTCGGCGTCAAAAGGCGGTGTTTGGCTTTATTCATGGTCTGAAAACTTTGCTTGTAAAACGTCTGTGTCGTTAACCTACCACGTTGCAGCGTGGCATATCGACTAACTTCTTGCGCCTAAGGCAAAATAAAAGCGTGAGGCCTTATGCCGGCTTGGCGACCATCAGCCAGAAAATGGCCATGACCGCCGGAAAAGCGAGCGAACCCAGCGTAATCCACCAGAAATAAAAGAGCTGATATTCAGGCGACAGAGCCCCGTCAGTCGCCAGGGCCTGCTCGGCCATGCGCTTCATCCTGATCTGCATCCAGACAACCGGCAACCAGCACAGGCCGGCAAACACATAAAGCCCTGTGGCCGCCATCAACCAGCCTTCCTGCATGGAAAAGCCACCCATGTGGATCAGCATCAGGCCTGTAACCGGTTGAATCACTATAGCTGGTGCCGTAAACAACCAATCCGCCAGCACCACTGTGCGGGTCGCGAATACCCGCGCGCGCAGGTCTTTGTTCACATGGGCCATCAGCATGAAAAAGGCCGTGCCAATGCCCGTGCCGAACAACACCGTTGCGCTGATGATATGCAGCCATTTGACACAGAGATATAGCATGTTCAGGTCGGATTCCATGATGAGTCTGCCAACTAAATCCTAAACGTCTCGCCGGCTGACCGCAACCAGTACCTGACGATCAGTCAGCATGAAAAAGGCCCCGAACCGGCTTTGCGGACGGGGGCCTATGCGTGTGTCGGTCTGGTTCAGCTTGAGGGTTATCTAAGCGAACTCAGCCGTTTCGATATAAAAACCTACGCTTAACCACCCAGATAATCCGACTTACCAAGCGGCACACCATTATGACGCAAGATGGCATAGGCCGTGGTTACATGGAAAAACAGATTGGGGATCACAAAGCCGGTCAAATAGGCCAACCCGACAAATTCTATCGTGCGATTGGGAAATTTCATGACGATTTCGCGGGTTTCAGAGCCTTCAAAATTGGCTTCCGGCACAGACTTAATAAAGTCGATCGTTTTTTGCAGACGCGCCTGCAATTCAGCAAAGCTGGCTTCATTATCCTCATAGCTAGGATTATCGACCCCGCCCAGACGCGCCGCTGCGCCCTTGGCCGTATCGCTTACCAACTGAATTTGTTTAGCAAATGGCAGCATATCCAGCGCCAGACGTGCACCCAGAACCGTTTCTTCCTTGACATTTTTCTCTTCGGCCCAGCCTTGCGCCTTGGTCAAAATGCCCTGAAGATTGGTAAGCGCGCGCAGAACAACAGGCACCGAGGCCTGATACATATTGATAGGTTGGGACATGGTTTTCGTTTTCCTCCGGGTTTCCGCTATTAGTAACTAAGCCTGCTTCATATAGGTTGGGCGGTGGCGGTTATAAGACCCACCGACTCGTAAAAATTATCGCATTTGCGCCCTGCCATAATCTAATGGCATAATGACAAACGGGCCTTGATATTTTTAATGGTAACTATTATTGTTACGATTGGGCCGTAAAATCTGCCGCCGCGACCTCATACACCTCACAGAGAGATACACAGATGAAACCCTTTGCCCTCAAATCCGTGCTTACCGCGTCTGCCTTTGCCATTGCCCTGATGGGGGCCGCACCTGTTTTTGCTGCTGATACCTATACGCTTGAGCCTACCCATACGGCTGTGACCTTTGGCTGGACGCATATGGGTTTTTCGCACATGACCGGCAAGTTCATGAATGCTGTGGGCTCCGTCACCCTCGATGACGCCGCACCGGCCAACAGCTCGGTTGAGGTCAGCTTTGCCATTGACGGTCTCGACACCGGCGTGCCTGCGCTGAATGAACATCTGAAAGGGGCAGACTTCTTTGACGCCGCCCAGTTCCCGACCGCCACCTTCAAAAGCACCAAGGTTGATATCACCGGTGCGGATACAGCCAATGTCACCGGCGATCTGACCATTCATGGCGTAACAAAGCCGGTTACCCTGGCTGTCAAGCTCAACAAAAAGGGCGCCAACCCGATGAGCCAAAAGGCGGCAGTGGGCTTTTCCGCCACAGGCACAATCAACCGGTCTGATTTTGGCATTAACAAATATGTACCGGCCGTCAGCGATCAGATCGACCTGACGATTGATACCGAAGCAACGGCTAAGTAAGTAACCGCAACAAAGGCAGGGCGGCTGTTAAGTCCGCC
>JBAWDM010000153.1:0-7139 GCA_049590735.1 Asticcacaulis sp.
ACGCACTTTTCGGATCAAAAAGCGCGTAAAACTAATGCCCCTCAAATGCATTGGGATAGTGACGTGGCAGACTTTTGGGCGCGATCGTATAGAGGTCGATATTGAGGTCGTATTTGCGTAAATTGGGCCGTCTGGCCTGAAGCGCCAGACCTGCCTGCCACAGTCTTTCCTGCTGGATGTGCGATACGGTTTCCAGTGCGTCTTCGTGCAGGCGGCGCTGCTTGACCTCGACTATGGCCAGACGCGTGCCTTTTTGCGCTAAGATGTCAATCTCGCCTTGCGGCGTTTTTAAGCGAAATCCCAGTATGCGATAGCCTTTGAGCATGAGGTGGATAAGCGCGATATATTCGGCCAGATGACCCGTCTTGTGCGCTTTTTGACCCCGTTCACGTCTGGTTTTAGGCCTAGCCACGCGCTTTTCTCTGCATTTCCAGCGCCCTTTGGTAGATGACTTTACGCGGCAGGCCGAACATTTGCGCCAATTGGCGGGCGGCATCGGCGGGGGCGTATTGTTCTAAGGCTAATTTCAGCGCCTCATCGAGATTGTCTGTATTAGGTGCCGCCTCCAACGGCGGGGCGATGACCAGCACGATTTCGCCCTTGGGTTCTTTGAGGGCCGGATCGGCCACCAGTTCTGACAAGGTGCCGCGATGCGCGGTTTCATAAAGCTTGGTCAGTTCTCGGCAGACGCAGGCCTCACGGTCGCCAAGGACGGCCAATATATCGCTCAGGGACTCATGCAGGCGCGGGCCGGTTTCAAACAGCACAAGTGTGGAGGCCTGCGTGGTGAAATCGGCTAAAAATGTTTTCCGCGCGGCTGATTTATTGGGCAAAAAACCGGCAAATATAAAACGATCGGTGGGCAGACCGGAGAGACACAAAGCTGCCAGTACCGCCGATGCACCGGGGATGGGGTGCACTTTGAATCCCGCTTTTTGCGCTTCGCTGACCAGCCGGAAACCCGGATCATTGATCAGTGGCGTGCCGGCATCAGAAATCTGCGCAATAATCTGGCCCTGTTCTAAACGTTGCAAGATTTCCGGCAAGAGGCGCTCACCGGCGTGGTCGTCATAACGCAGCAGCTTTTTCTTCAGGTCATAGGCGGCCATCAGCTTACCGGCAACGCGGGTATCTTCGGCCAGAACCACATCGGCGGCACGCAAAATATCAAGCGCCCGAAGCGTAATATCGCGCAGATTGCCAATCGGTGTGGCGACAATATAGAGGCCGGGTGTAACAAGGCGCGGCGGCGGGGCAAAAAGGGTTTCCATGGTCTAAGATAGCAGTTCAAACAAAAGCCTGTCCAGCACAACGCGGCCTTTCGGGGTGGCGCACAGACGATCAGAGGTCAGTTCCATAAAACCCTGTTCGATCAGGGGGGCGGCCTTAGTGGCGATATTGAGTGTTGGCAGGCGGGTAAGGGCCACACCTTCGCTGAGACGTAAGCCCAGCATCAGGGCCTCTTCTTCGGCTTCTAAGGGCGTAAGCGCTTCGGACTCAATGGGGTTGTCGGAGACCGTATAGGCTTTGAGATCACGCTGACCGACCGTAGCATGACGCGCACCATTACGGATCAAACGCCCATGCGCGCCGGGACCTATGCCCATATAGTCGACGCCTTCCCAGATCAGCACATTATGCGCGGATCGGGCGGCTTGGCCACGGGCATGATTGGACACCTCATAGGCTTCGAAACCAAGGTTTTCTAAAACCGTCTGTGTGCGGAAATAAAAATCCTCAGCCAGTTCTTCCTTAGGCGGTGACCACTGCCCGCGTTTGACGGCGCGGCCAAAAGGCGTGGTGGATTCAATGGTCAATTGATAGGGGGATATATGCTCAATCCCTAAATCGGCGGCGGCCCGTAACTCAGTTTCCCAATCGTCCGGTGTCTGATCCGGCAAGGCATAGATGAGATCGAGCGACACGCGGCCAAACACGCTTTTGGCTGTTGCAATGCCGCGAATGGCCTCGGCGGCGGAATGGTTACGTCCGAGAAACCTGAGGCTGTCGTCCTTGAGCGATTGCACGCCCAAAGACAGGCGGTTGATACCGGCAGCATGAAAGGCTTCAAAGCGTGAAATTTCCGCATCGGTCGGATTAGCTTCGAGGGTGATTTCTATATCGTCCGTATGCGGAATGTTGCCCCTCCCACCACTTCTTGGTCCCCCCTCCCCGTAGCCGGGGCGGGAGAAAAGTTGTCGCGCTTCGCCAATCAGTTCTGCCACCCAGTCCGGTGGCAGAAGAGACGGGGTGCCGCCACCGAAAAAGACGCTGACGAGATGGCGCGGGGCAATGGTTTGGGCCTGAGTGCGCATATCGCGCAACATGGCGTCAAACAGGTCGCGTTGGCTGGCTTGACCGCGATCACGGGTGACGTTGAAATCGCAATAGGGGCAGATGCGCGCACAATAGGGCCAATGGACATAGAGGGCGAGGGAAGTGGCCCCCTCCGGCGCGGACTGACGCCGCGCCACCTCCCCCGTACGCTGCGCTTCAGGGGAGGAGGGTTTATTCCCGCTCAAAACAACGCCGCGCGTAATTGTTCAAACGCCAGATGGCGGTGGCTGATGGCGTCCTTGGCGGCGGGGTCCATTTCGGCAAAGGTGACATCATAGCCGTCGGGCCGGAAGATGGGATCATAGCCAAACCCCTTATCGCCGCGTTTCGGAAAGGTGATCTCGCCATCGACGCGGCCTTCGAACACGCAGGCATGACCCTCAGGCCAGGCCACAGCCAGCGCGCAGGTAAACCACGCCTTGAGGCTTGTTTTATGTTTTTCAGTCTCTTTGGCAGTGTCACGGGCAATGCGCATCTTATGCTCGATCACCTCCATGGCGCGGTCGAAATCCTTGTGCGGGCCTGCCCAACGCGCACTGAATATGCCCGGATCACCATCCAGCGCTTCGATGCTGAGGCCGGAATCATCGGCCAGAGCGACCATGCCGGCCTTCATAGCTGCGTGGCGGGCCTTAAGAATGGCATTGCCAATAAAGCTAGCCTCGGTTTCGGGCGGTTCGGGCAGGTTGAGAGAGCCTGCGGTGATGACCTCAAACCGGCCCTCCAGCATGGCGGAGATTTCGACCGCCTTGCCGGGATTGTGCGTGGCGGCAATCAGTTTTTGACCGGCAATCAGAGACAGGCTCATGGGGCTTTCTCGCTTTAGACGGATGGTTTCAGGGCCGCGTTTTGCAGGATAAACAGTTCCTTGGCGCCCTTAATGCCCAGATCATAAAGCGTGTTGAACTCGTCGCGTGAAAAGCCGCGCTTTTCGCCGGTCGCCTGGATTTCAACCGCATCACCTGTGCCGGTAATGACGAAATTGGCGTCGGTTTCGGCGTTGGAATCTTCGTCATAATCAAGGTCGAGAACGGGTGTGCCGTTAAAAATACCGCAGGAAATGGCAGCGATCTGGTCGATGATCGGGGATTTGTCGAGAACCTTATCGGCCACCAGCTTATTGCAGGCCATGGACAAAGCGACCCATGCGCCGGTGATCGAGGCGGTGCGGGTGCCGCCATCGGCCTGAATGACATCGCAGTCGATAGTGATCTGACGCTCGCCCAGGGCCTTCAGGTCAACAATGGCGCGCATGGAACGGCCAATCAGGCGCTGGATTTCCTGCGTGCGGCCCGATTGCTTACCAGCCGTGGCTTCGCGGCGTGAGCGTGTGTGGGTCGAACGCGGTAACATGCCATATTCTGCCGTCACCCAGCCCTGTCCCTTGCCCTTTAGAAACCCAGGTACGCCCTGTTCCAGAGAGGCGGTGACCAAGACCTTGGTGTGGCCGAATGTGACCATGCATGAGCCTTCGGCATAGCGGGTAATGCCGGTTTCAATGGTCACAGCGCGCATCTGATCGGGCTGGCGGCCAGAGGGGCGAAGGGTTTTCAGCGCGGCCAAAGCGCTTAAAGAGTGGGCATCAAATTGCGACATATAAACAGGCCTTATGAAATGAATGTTCATGCCCTATCAGGTCGGACGCTTAAGCGAAACCCAAAACTTATTAAGGCGTGGCGTGTCACACAAAGCCTTGCTACACTAACTGACCATGAAGCATTCCGACTATAGTGCCAGTTTGATGTCCAGTTCCGTCTCCTTAAGCGAGATGGACAGCCGTGCGCGCGATGTCTTTCGTCAGGTCGTTGAAACCTATCTGGAAACAGGTGAGCCCGTGGGGTCACGCACCCTGTCGCGCGGTGGTATTTCTCTGTCACCGGCTTCGATCCGCAATACCATGCAGGACCTAAGCGCGCTGGGGCTTTTGTCGGCGCCTCATACCTCATCCGGGCGGATGCCGACCCATAGCGGCCTTAGATTATTTGTCGATGGCCTGCTGGAGATCGGTGATCTCGGCGAAGAGGCCAAGCGCGATATCGAAGCGCGCCTGACCGGCAAGGGGCAGACCTTTGATCAGGCCCTGCATGAAGCCAGCAATCTGTTGTCGGGTCTGGCCGGGGGTGCGGGTGTCGTCATGACGCCGTCTTTTGAGGCAGGCGTCAAACATGTCGAATTCATCGCCCTGTCGGCTGATCAGGCCCTGACGGTATTGGTGTTCAGTGACGGACGGGTGGAAAACCGGCTTATGCCGCTAACGGCGGGTATGACGCCTTCGATATTGTCCGAAGCGTCCAACTATCTTAATGCGCACATGAAGGGGCGCACCCTCAGTGAGGCACGGCTTGAGCTGAAATCTGAGCTTGAGCAGGAGCGGCAAAAGCTGAATGAGGCGGCCGCTACGCTGATTGATGACGGTCTGGCCGTCTGGTCGGGCGGCAGCGAAGAAAAGCGCGCCCTGATCGTGCGGGGTCGCGCCAATCTGCTGGAGCAGACCCAGAGTCTGGCCGATCTGGAGCGCGTCCGGTCGTTATTTGAGGATCTGGAGCAAAAAGAAGAGCTGATTGACCTGCTGGATGACGTCAAAGAAGCGCAGGGCGTGCGAATTTTCATCGGATCGGAGTCGAAACTGTTTTCTTTATCCGGTTCGGCTGTTATTGCAGCGCCCTATATGGTGCCGCCGCGCGGTGCTGCCCTTTCGGGTGGCACGGCAAAAGTGGTGGGTGCGATTGGGGTGATTGGGCCGGCACGGTTGAATTACGGTCGCATCATCCCACTTGTGGACTACACCGCCCGAATTTTAGGCCGCCTGCTCGAAGAGCGCGGCTGATCCAAGAGGACTAAGAGATGAGTGACGCATTTGATAACGAAAATGAAGACGGTAACGAGCTGGAGCAGGACGCGACAGAGCTGCTGAATGCCGAGCTGGAAAAGCTGACGGCAGAAAACGCGGCCCTCAAAGAACAGGCCATGCGGTATGCGGCCGAGGCCGAAAACACCAAACGCCGTGCCGAGCGTGAAGGTAATGATGCGCGTGCCTATGCCATCCAGAAATTCGCCGCCAGCCTTCTGGGCGTGGCCGATGTGCTGCAACGCGCCCTGGGCTCGGTACCGGCGGATGTGGCCGATCCGGCCTTCAAGAACTTCATCGCCGGTATCGACATGACCGAAAAGGAATTGTCGGGGGCTTTTGAAAAGAACGGTATCAAAAAGATCGCACCCATGCGGGGGGATCGCTTTGATCCGCATCTGCATCAGGCCGTCATGGAACAACCCGGCACGGATGTTGACGGCGGCGGCATTACGGTGGTGATGCAGGCGGGTTATGAGCTGTTTGGCCGGGTTATTCGTCCGGCCATGGTGGCTGTGGCAGCGAAAACGGCGGCAACGGCAGCGCCCAAAACCGGCTATGAGGGTGATGATAACGCCGAAGACACCGGCGCCAGTGTCGATACGCAGGCGGAATAGTCGGCCCTGCTTCGATCAGATATAAAAACCTCCGCAAATGTATGCGGAGGTTTTTTTGTGCGTGACGTAAAAGTAAACGGGTTTTGTGGAACTTACCGAACGACACGGAAACGAATCAGCACCGAATCAGTGACACGCTTAAGTTCCGCATCTGTTCACCGCTATATGTAGTAGGCCGTCCGGCCCTTAACCATAGGGCCGTTACAGGTGCTTGCGGAACCATTCCAGCAGGTTGAGCCAGCCCGTCTGCGCCGCGTCCGGATTATAGGACGGACGGTAATCGGCAAAAAAGCCGTGTTGGGTATGCGGGAGAAGTATAATGCGGCTGGGCGTCTTGCCGGATTTCTCAAGGGCTTCGTTCATGCGTTGAACACTATCGAGCGAAATGCCCTGATCGCCATCGGCATATTGGCCCAGCACCGGCTTTTGTAGGCTGGCGGCGATATCTATGGGCCAGGGGCGCTTTTCGCCATTGGGATCGCTGGACTCTAAGCGGCCATACCAGGCCACCCCCGCCTTGATCTCCGGCAGGGTGGCTGCCGCCATCCAGACGGGGGTGCCACCCCAGCAAAAGCCCGTTATGCCCACGTGGTCCATATCGGCAAAATCTTTGGAACCGAAAAATGTGTGCTTCTGGCCGATATCGGGCTGCGATTTCAACCAGTTAAGCTGGGCCTGAATATCATCCATGACCTGCGGATAGCCCGCCTTGGCGACAATGGCTAAGACCTCATCAAAGCCCTTGGCCTCGGCGGCATTACCGGCGCGGGCGAAATAATCAATGGCCAGCGCGCAATAGCCGGCCTTGGCGAGGCGGCGGCACACATCGCGGATAAACTCATGCAGGCCAAAGATTTCGCAGACGACCAGTATGACGGGATGCTTGCCCGCCTTGTCCGGCATAGCGATATAGGCCGGAATCTGGTAATCGCCCTCGGGTTTCAGCGTGGGGATGGTCAGGTTCTTAGCCAGCAGACCCTTGGTGTCGGTGGTGATGGCCTGAGCGTTGACGGGCAGGGTCGACAGGGCATAGCCACTGAAAAACAAGCTGCCTGCAACCGCACGACGCGACAGGTGGAAATCTTGGGGGCGCGAGCCTTCAGGACGGGTGAGGTTGAGGGGCGTCTGAGGCACGGGCCTGTCTCCGGATATTCCAAAAAGGCTGTATAATTGGCCATAAAAACGGATGTTACCCTGTGATGGCCTGAAAACAAGCACTGACTTCATGTTTTAGGCCTTCGATAGAGCTTTCCAATATGCCCCCACAGTTATAACCCTTAAAATTTTGTGCCCATTGCTCTTGCGCCTCTGACTCAATTCCCCATATCGGCTACAGC
>JBAWDM010000154.1:0-5093 GCA_049590735.1 Asticcacaulis sp.
GCTCAAACCCGGCCAGAGCGCCTGTTTCCGGATGGAAGATCGGACGGTCACGGGTGGCGTCGTCATCGAGCGGTTCAGAGATTTTGCCGTCCGTTGACAGCTCATAATAGTGGAAACGCTTTTGACCATCCGCAGCTACAGCCACATCAAAGATCAGCAGGGATTTTCCGTCACGGCCTAAGCCTGCCAGATGCGGCGCAAAGGTGTGCGCCTTGGCGTCGATCTTGCGCTTGAGCACCGGTGTCCAATTACCGTCTTTTTTAATTTCGATGGTGAAGGTGTAATTGAGGTAGGTGTATCGTGACCGGACATAGGGCTGGCCTGAAGCATCAAACAACCAATCGTCTACATAGCTGCTCAAACGATCCATATCAGCGCCGCCGTCGTTGATGAAGCGGGCTCTGCCGGTATCGGGGTCAACCCGCCACGGATAGACACGTTGGGCGAACTGACCAGCTTTTGACTTATCACGTAACTCAAGAAACGCCCCGACCAACTGCATCTTACCATCTATCATCATCGGTTTAGGCAGGCCCAATGGCATATGGTCGTAATAGTTGCCGTCCATCTTAGCCCCCAGGCTGATGGAGTGCGTGGTGCGCAGATCAACAATCGTTACGGCATCATGCGACCGCACGCCATAATCGGCGCAGGGGGGCACGCTCAGGGCATTTTGAAGCAGTTGCTCCGGAGTCGCGTCATGTCCCTGAACAGCACGCATAGCGTCTCCGCTCGCCCCACCTCCGCCAAAGCCGGGTGTTGTAAAAGTAGCAACGAAATCCGAAACGGATTGTGACACATCTAAATTATTGTCTGCTCCCGATGGACACGTACTTCGCGTAGCCGTCTGCGTCTCTGATAGCAGAATATGATTATTATCCAGCCAGGTAATGGCCGACAGCCGGGCCTCGCTCAGGCGGATGGTTTTATTGCTGCCGTCGGTCACATTGTAGGTCGTCAAAAGACGCGACCCAGCCTTATGGGTCACAAAAGCAAACTGGTTGCCATCGTCTGACAGGGCAATCAGTTCAACGCGGGGCGACTGGGTATAGACCTCAAGCGGCGGGGGCACGGCTTCCTCAGCCAGCTTGGGCCGAACCGTGCCCTTGACGACAACCTCAGTGGGAGCCGTCTGGGCTAAGGCCTGCGTGCCGGCCATCAGCAACACAAAGGCCAGCGATGTTAAAACTGTACGCATAACTCTTCCCCCTGATTGTTATTTTTGGTGAAATAGCACCACGGTTGCAGGGGGTTGGCAAGTTAAAAATGCATAGCCTTATTTAAGCAGCAGGGCGTCCTTAAGCGGTGTAACCCACCCTTTGCCCGGGTCATAAATGCCAAAGCCGGGGCTGCCTTTGTAGACCCACAGAGCTCGTGCAAAGCCGCGATCGGCGGCAGCTTTTGAAACGGCGCGCGTCCAGGCGGCCCGATCCTCCATGTTTTTATTGACCACGGCGTAGGAGCCGAATTCCCCCAGAAAGATCGGACGGTTGTTCGCCTCTGACCACGCCTTGACCTTATCAAATGTGGTGTTGATGGCCGCTATATCCTCAGGCTTTCCTTCCCAGCGGATGTCATGCAGTTTTTGAATTTCCGGCCCTGCCCAGCTTGCCCCCTGATGGGTAAAGGCGAAGGGGTCATAATAGTGAAAGGTAACGATCAGGTGGCGATCTTCTGCCGGCAATTTGAGCGTATCGATATTGCCCGCACCATTCCACAAGGTCGGGCCGACTATGATATTGCGTTTTGGATTGAACTGGCGCACCTGAGCGATCAGGGTAGGCAGCCATCCGTTCCAGACGGTGGCATCAAGCTCGCCATTCGGTTCATTGAGCAACTCGAACATAACATTTGACGGCGCTTTTTGGTAACGCAGCGCCAGATCGTACCAGACGTTTGACAACAAGACGCCGCAGGCATCGACCTTGGTGTTGCATTCACTGGAATTGTGCTCATCGAGAATGATGTTGAGTTTAGCGGCCGTGGCCAGATCAATCAAATGATCAATGCGCTTCATATAGGCCGGATCCAGATTGCCCTCGCCATCTGAAATATGACTGAAAGCCAGCAGGGGCACGCGAATGGTCTTAAACCCCGCATCGGCAATGCGCTGGATATCGGCATCCTCGAACCAGGTGGGCTTTCCGTCAAAATAGGGGTCAACGTTTTCAAACAGATTGACGCCCGCCCCCATATCGGCCACCTGCGCTTCGGGCGTGATGGCCTCGAAGGCAATGGCCGGCTTGTAAACCTCTGGTGTCTTTGCCTGAGTCTGAGCCAGTGCCTGACTTGCGACCGTCTGACCGGCAAGAAGTGAAAAGGCCGCAGCCATGGCGGCTATGGTTTTAAGACCCATCTGTATTTCCTCACACCTGACTCCGGCAAATTTAGCGCCGGAGATTATTCCTTAATTTTGCGCAGCTTAACTTGGAAAGCGTGTAGGGATCAAGAGAGGCGCGGATCAAGAGACAGTGAAGTTTGGCCTATTTCGGCGGATTATTGACCTTAAGGAAGTCGATCAGGGCCTGTGCCGCACCTAAACGACAGGCATCGGTATTCAGGTCATGGCCGCAATCGGGCAACTCCGTGTAGGTGGCGGATTTGCCGGCTTTTTGCAGATCATCGCTCAGTCGGCGACTCTGTTGCACGGGCACAATGCCATCGCGCTGGCTATGCACCAAAAGTACCGGCAGGGTAACAGTGGCCGCCTGAATACTGGCGGGGGTCTGGCTGCCAAAATAGCGTCGGGCAAGGCCGGGTGAGTTGACGTCCGCCACAAAACTGCGCGGTTGTTTTGGGTCCGACTTAAGCGGCGCCATCTCATCATCGAGGGCATTTTTCGACAGGCCGTTCACATAATCGTCCGGATCGGAAATGCCGTTGATCGACACCGCGCAGCGATAGGTCCCGCGTCCCGCTTGTGACGCCATCAGGGCCGCATAACCGCCATAACCCTGACCGGCAATACAGACGCGTTTGGGATCAGCGATCCCCTGTGCGACCATATAGGCGACACCTTCATTGATATCGCTTAAGATCCGGCCTGACCATTGGCCATAGCCGGCCTCGGTGAGCGCCGTGCCATAGCCGTCTGAACCCCGATAATTGGGTTGGAGGACCACATAGCCACGCGACGCCAAAGATTGCGCCAGCCAGTCATAGCCCCGCGCATCATGACCCATCGGCCCGTCATGCGGCAGAACGACCAGAGCGCGGTGTTTGGCTTCACCCTTGGGCGGCAAGGTCATCAGGGCGTTGATCTCCAGCCCATCAGAGGCCTTGTACCGCACAACCCGTTGCGAGGCGATCCATTCGATCGGCACGGCCGGATACTGGCTGCCCAGATCATCGCGCATGCCTCTGTCGACATCATAATAGTGCCAGGAACCCGGATCATCCCCGCCATGATCGAAGACAATCATCTGACCCGGATTACGCGCCATGGCGGCGACCTGAACAATCTGTCCCGGCGCAGTGTCCACGGCCAGCTTATAATATTCGGCCAGTTCCGGATCGAAGAAGGTATAGGTGGGACGTTCGCCATCATGCTCAAATCCGGCCAGAGCTTTCGTTTCCGGATGAAAGATCGGGCGGTCATGGATGGCGTCTTCATCCAGCGCTTCGGACAGCTTACCGTCATAGGACAGCTCAAAATATTTGAATCGCCGCGACCCGTCCGGCGCCAACACAGCATCGAGAATAAGCATGGACTGACCATCGCGGCCAAGACCGGCAAAATAGGGCGCAAAGGTGTGCGCTTTGGCGTCAATCTTGCGTGTCAGGATCGGCGTCCATTTGCCGTCTTTTTTGACCTGAATGCGGAAGGTTTCATCCAGATAATCATAGGTTGTGCGGGCGATCGGCTGACCTGCTTTGTCGAGCACCCAGTCATCGACATAGCTGCCGTCACGATCCAGATCGCCGCCGCCGTCTTTGATCAACTGACCCCTGCCTGTGTCGGGATCCATGCGCCACAGATAGACGCGCTGTGCGACCTGACCGCCAATGGATTTGTCGCGCAGTTCCAAAAACGGGCCGGTTAGCTGCATCTTGCCGTCGATCATGACAGGTATGGGCTGACCCAGCGGCATATTGTCATACTCGCTTGCGCTAAATTTGTCACCGACCGCCGTGCCCTTGCCGGTGCGGACATCGACAATAGTGGCGGCATCATAGGCACGCACACCATATTGCCCGCACGCCGGCGGCGTCAGTTGATCGGCCAGTTGCAGGGCCAGAATGGGATCGGAATTGGTTATGCTTTCGCTGGAGCCACCGCTAAAGCCACTGACGCTCATGGCCGATATAAAGCCGGTCTGATCGGCATTGCCTTTGAATTTCTGACCCATACCGGACGGGCAGGTGCCGCGAATGCCGGTCTGGGTATCGGACAACAGCACATGATCATTATCCAGCCATTTAATGGCCGTCAGCGAGTCATCGCTTAAGCGTATGGATTGATGGATATGATCATTCACATTGTACAAGGTCAGGATATGCAGGTCATTCTTCGTGCTGACGAAGGCGATCCGGCTGCCATCATCCGACAAGGCGATATGTTCAATGCGCGGGGGCTGAAGGAAGTCGGCAAGGGGCGGCGGCACGGCATCTTCGGTCAGTTTGACCCGCGCCTTGCCCCTGACGATCACCTCAGTCGAATCGCCGGGGGCCGCCTGCGCCAGGCCAGCCGGACTGGCAAGCCAGAGTACAAAAGCCAGAGCCGTCAGAAATTTTGGCATCCCATTCCCTCATTTTATCGTTATGAGCAAACACCAACATAGTTGATCAGTTGAGGCAAATTAAAATGATTTAAGCCAAGGGTATTTTTCAATAAAATTTCAGCCGCACGGCTGATTTGTATGGGGCATAGGGTGTCTTGACTTGTTTTCGGTTTTGCCACACCCTTTGTGGATCTTCGGCCTCGTCGCTGCGGAACCGTCAGGCTTAAAAAATCCGGCGGATATATAAATTCATGAGGAAACCCCATGTCGCGTCACGCCACTCGTATCCGCGCTCTGAGTTTAAGAACCCTGTCAGCTCTGAGCCTGTGTCTGCCACTTATTCTGACGGCTTGCGGCAGCGGTGGCGGGGGA
>JBAWDM010000155.1:0-2387 GCA_049590735.1 Asticcacaulis sp.
CCTTTAACATGGCGTTGATGTCGGCAGTGCTTAGGCCCTCATTACGGTAATCGCGCAGGGCCTTTGAACCCTTGCGTTTTGCGAGGCGGCGGCCCTGATCGTCCAGCAGCAGGGCGTGATGGGCATAGGCGGGTGTCGGCAGGCCAAGTAAAGCCTGTAATAAAACCTGCGTGTGGGTGGCCTCATACAGGTCATGGCCGCGATGAATGTGGGTGACGCCTTGACGCGCATCATCTATGACGACCGCCAGATGATAGGCGACACCGATATCGCGCCGCCCCAGTATGACATCGCCGCCATGGGAGGGATCGCAGGCGCGTATGTCGCCCTGTTCGGTAAAGCTGAGGTCATCATAACGGCTGCCCAAGACGTTGCGCGCGGCATCAAGTGATAAACGCCAGGCCGGATCTACAGACGGCGAGGCCATAGGCCGATCAGGTGGGATATCCCCTTCCTGAGGGGCGCTTAAGGCGTTTTTGATTTGGCCTTTGCGGGTCTTGTGGTCGGCATAGAGTACGCCCATGTCTTTTAAACGATCCAGCGCATGGATGTAATCGGCCATGTGTTCGCTTTGACGCAAAACGGGCAGGGGCCAGCTTAGACCCAGCCAGTTCAAATCCTCATAAATGGCCTGTTCAAACTCTGGTCGACAACGCGTGTGGTCAATATCTTCTATGCGTAAAATGAACTGACCGCCCTGTTCGCGGGCCGCCTCAAAGGCCGTCAGGGCACTGAAGGCATGGCCTAAATGCAGGTAGCCGGTAGGGGATGGGGCAAAGCGTGTGCGATACATGGCGGCAACATAATCGTTCATGCGCGCACCGTCATAAATATTTGCCATTTCTTTTACAGGGAATCGGGCTCACACTCGCTATTACGATAACCTGCTTGTTTAAGGAGGAGACGTCTTCAAACATTTTGACCCTGAGTGCGTGTATTCGCTTCCTGAACAGGAGGCCTTATGCAGATTCTGAAAAGCCCGCCCTCGGATTGGCGCGCGCTTGTGCTCAATGCCGATTTCCGGCCCTTATCCTATTATCCCTTGTCCACCAAGCCGTGGCAGGAGGTGGTCAAGGCCGTGTTTGAGGGGCGGGTCGATGTGGTGTCGACCTATGATGTTGAAATTCGCTCACCGTCCATGAGCATGAGGCTCCCCAGCGTGGTGAGCCTGAAAACCTATATTGATCAAAACCGCCCACCGGCCTTTACACGCTATAATGTGTTTCTGCGCGACCGGTTTCGTTGCCAATATTGCGGTGCACCGGATGAACTGACCTTTGATCATGTGGTGCCGGTATCGCAGGGTGGCAAAAGCAACTGGACCAATATCCTGACGGCCTGCGCGCCCTGTAATCTGCGTAAGGGCGGCCAGACCCCGCAACAGGCACGCATGTTGCCGATGAAAAACCCGTTCCGGCCCAGCATGTATCAGCTTCAGGATCTGGGGCGGCGTTATCCGCCCCACTATTTGCACGAAAGCTGGATAGATTATCTGTATTGGGACACGCTGTTGGAGAGCTGAGCCGGACGCGTGAGGCTAAATCTTCTCGCTGACCTTGATGGCGACACGACAAGCGCCCTTTATGAGGGCAGTGAGCAGCGGATAGGCGGGGGCTTCGTGCGCGCCCTGATCCACGGCGCGGTCATGATGGCCGATCTCATCGTCGCGAAATTGCGTGAGGCGTGCTGCCAGTTCCGGATCAGAAGGCGTTAGCTCAGTGATTTGTTCCGCGTAATGGTCGGCAATGACGCTTTCGACCGCTTCCGTGCAGGCATGGGCGGCTTTTTCCCCCATAAGCGCTGTGCCAATACCCAGACCCAGACTGGCTAGTCGCCAAATGGGCGTCATGGCCGTCGGGCGTACCTGACGTTCCCGCAGCAGGTCTTCAAAGGCGTCGAGATGCACCTGTTCTTCGCCCTGCATATGGGTGAATTGTGCGCTTAAATCCTGTTTGGGCGTGCCGGAAAAGACCATGCTCTGGCCCTTATAGATATGTACAGCCGCCAGTTCGCCGGCATGATCAACCCGCAGAATTTCCTCTAAGCGACGCCGCATTGTCCCCTGACCGGGGCGAGGAGGCAGAGGTTTATGAGGTCGTAAGGCAGGCTGGGTTTCGGACATGCGAGCAGACCCTTAGGGATGACGGTGCTTGATGTGCCAGCGCATGCTGGCCAGAAAACTGAGCATGGCCAATATGGCAGACACGATAGCATTATAGCCTGCCATGGATATGCCGAACATGCGCCATTGCGCCACATCACACATGGGGGCCTTGGTGGTGGCACCGGCCAAAAAGGCGGCCATCTGATCCAGACTGATGTCCTTGCCTGAGGCGGTGCAACTTTGCGGGCCCGTCCACCATTTCAATTCGACACCGGCATGGAAT
>JBAWDM010000156.1:0-4115 GCA_049590735.1 Asticcacaulis sp.
GCCTCTGGCTCAGGCCTTTGTGTACGCCGCCGGATAGGTGCTAAAACTCGCGCTTTTCAAAACGGGGGCGAAAGAACGGATCTTCGAGAAGGTTTTTTTCCGGATCAGCCAAATCGTCTTTTGCCGGTGCGTCAGCCTCCGCCGTATCCGCAGGCTTCGCCGCAACGGGCGTTTCAAATGGCGAAGCGTTGGCCTGAGGCATATCAAAGGCGGTCGGGCTCAGCTTTTCCTGAAACTGACGCAGATAGCGCAGGTCTTCGGCTATATTCATGACCGCCAGAAAAAATTCACAAAAGCCGCGCCACAACAATATGCCGACCAGTATCCCCAGCAGACCGACAATGAAAAACGGCAGGGCCAGCAGGAAACCCCACGGCAGGCCTTCTTTAATCGCCGTGCCAATGGAAATACCCAGCACGCCAAAGGCGGCAATGGCAAACAGGCCCAGACCCACCCAATACACAATGTGAACAATCGGGCGTGTGACCAGATGTTCAAAGGTCAGCAAATCGCCCCAGATATCGCCTGGCCGTGTCGTGCCGAACACCTGTCTGATGATGCGCTTCATGAATGACCCCTTTAACAACGTCTTCGCTTAAAAGACGAATATGCCAGTACCCATCTTAGGTAAAAGGTCTTTAGCTCAGGGTTGTCAAGTGGTTCTGTGAGCACACAGGGTTAATGCGACGGCTTTAAACCTGCCCGACCGTTTTCAGCTTCACCTTGGGGTGGATTTCGTTCTGGCTCATCACCACCGTATTGGCGCGGAAGCGTTCTATGATTGAGCGCACGAAAGGCCGGATATTGGGTGAGGTCAAAAGCACTGCCACCTCACCATTCATCGACACGCGTTCGAATGTATCGCGCACGCCACGTATGAAATCCTGAAGCGCCGAAGGGGCCATGGTCAACTGGCGATCCTCCCCCTGACCGACCAGAGATGACGCAAAGGCATTTTCCCAATCCGGCGACAGGGTAACAATCGGCAAGGCGCCATCATCGCCGCGATTTTGCCAGCAGAGCTGACGCGCCAGACGCGTGCGGACATGTTCGACCATTTGCGTGATCGATTTGGTGTAGGTCGCGGCCTCGCCCAGGGCTTCGAGAATGGCGGCCAGATCACGGATGGAGACGCGTTCCTTCAGCAGGGCCTGAAGGACACGTTGCAGGGTCGCCGTCGACACCACGGACGGGATCAGGTCCTCAACCAGTTTTTTCTCATCCGATGGCAGGTCGCGCAAAAGCTTGGTCAGTTCCGAATAGGACAACAGGTCGGCCATATTGTCTTTAAGAATTTCCGTCAGGTGCGTGGTGATGACGGTCGCCGGATCGACAATCGTATAGCCAAGAAAGGTCGCTTCTTCGCGCAGGGCATTGTCAATCCAGGTCGCTGGCAAACCAAAGGCCGGTTCTTTCATATGCTCACCGGGCAGCTCCACCTGACGGCCGGACGGATCCATGGCCATCAGCGAGCCAATGCGTACTTCGCCGCTACCGGCCTCCATCTCCTTGATGCGCACCATATAGCCCTGATTGGCGAGACGCATATTATCAAGGATACGCACGGACGGCATGATGAAGCCGTACTCCTGCGCCAGCGTCCGCCGCAAGGCCTTGATCTGATCGGTTAATTTACGGCCATCCAGATCATTGATGAGCCCCAAAAGACCCAGACCCAGCTCAATCTTGACATCATCTATAGCCAATGCCGCCGAGATGGGTTCTTCTTCGGGTGGGGCCATTGAGGCCTGTGCCGCCGCAATCTCCGCCTTGCTGGGCGGTGGCGGCATGCGGCCCAGATGCCAGGCCAGGGCGCCGGTCGCCAATGAAATGGCGGCAAAAAAGATGATCGGCATGCCGGGAATAAGCCCGATAATGCCCGAAGCGGCTGACACCATGCCAAGTGCTACGGGGTTTCTGGCCAACTGCGTGACAATCGCCTTATCCGCAGAGCCATCGACACCGGCCTTTGACACCAGAAAACCGGCGGATATCGAGATAATAAGGGCCGGGATTTGCGTGACCAGACCATCGCCAATGGTCAGCAATATATAGGTATGGGCGGCTTCGCCGGCTTCCATGCCGTGGCTGAAAATACCAATCAGCATGCCACCGACAATATTGACCAGTGTAATGACAATGCCTGCCACGGCATCGCCACGCACGAATTTGGAGGCACCGTCCATGGCGCCGAAAAAGCCGGATTCCTGCTCAACTTCTTTGCGGCGAATCTTGGCTTCGTCCTGATCAATCAGTCCGGAGCTGAGATCGGCATCAATGGCCATCTGCTTGCCCGGCATGGAATCGAGGGTAAAGCGCGCCGCCACTTCGGCGATACGGCCCGAACCCTTGGTGATAACGACGAAATTAACCAGCACCAGAATCGAAAACAGGATCAGGCCGATAATGAAATTGCCCTGGGTCATCAACATGCCAAAGGCCTTGATGACCAGTCCGGCGGAGTCTTCCCCGTCCTGACCGTGGGTCAGGATAATACGCATGGAGGTAATATTGAGCGCCAGACGGAACAGGGTCGTGACCAGCAATACCGTCGGAAAGGACGAAAATTCCAGCGGCTTTTTAATAAACAGGCCCGTCATCAGGATCAGGATGGACGAGGTGATCGACAGGGCCAGCAAAATATCCAGCACCCAGGACGGCATGGGCACGATCAGGATGACGATGATCGAAATGACCCCGACGGCCATAATGACTTCGCCGCGCTTCAGCCAGCCACCGATTTCGGAAGCCTTGAAGGGAATAGTCGCAGCGTTCGCCAAAAAGGGCCCCCAAAGCACAAAATACGCATTGCCGATCAGGCACAGCTCCGCCGGTCGGAACTAGGCAAAAATTACCCTTTGGATGGTGAACAAGTCGTTAAGATGCCGGTATTTCCACAGACGAAACCGCGTGATTAACGCTTGTCGTCCGACGGTTGCGATGTGTGCAGAGCGTCTTCGGGGATGAGGCTTTCCGGCGAAATATCCTGCGGCAATTCTGACGCCACCTCAGCTATGTCGGCGGACAGGTCGCCGTAGGGGGCGTCCGTCAACTCGTCCATAACCCCGTCATGGGTTTCGGTGAGACTGAGCGTGCCGCCATACGGTGCGGCCTCATCGGCCATAGCATCGAACTCCGCCATGACCTCATTGCGGTATGTGTCCTGTTCGATCAGAAGCTCGTGCTCCGCATTGGCGATCTCGACATAACGCCCGCCCCCCAGCTTTCGGGTAAAGGCGCGGGTCGGTAATTTATTGATGACATGATCATCGCCTGAACAGACAACCGTGACGGGGAGCTTCACGTTTTTCAGACTGCGCGCCTTGTCTTTCAGCAAGTCCTCACCCAGTTTCAGGGCAAATTGCAACCAGCCCCAGGTGGGGGAACCCACGGCCAGATGCGGACAGGCAAAAAGCTGTTCGTGCCAGATCTCATAGCGCGCTGAATCGTGCGTCAGGGCATTGTCTTCGAAAGTGTGGGTGAAGGGATCATCAAAAAGTTCCGGCACATAGTCCGTGCCACGCCCATGATTGACCTGCCAGTTGGTCTGAAAGTTGACCGACCATAGGGCATGCTTGCCGGTCTTGACCCGTAACATGGGATTGGTGAAACAGGCCCCCGCCATACGCGTCTCTCCCCTATTCAGCGTGGCCAGATTTAAGGCCGCCCCCATGGAATGCCCCAGCATCAGCCAGGGCTTTGGCGCGCGATCTTCGAATACATCCAAAAGACGCTGATAGTCATCAAGAAATTCATCAGCTGAACGGGCGTGGCATTTCAGGCGATCCGGTAGCAGACGCGCCGAAAGCCCCTGCCCGCGCCAGTCATGCACCACAACGCAAAAACCGCGCTTAATCAGGTCGCTGATGGTCTCATAGTATTTTTCAATCGGCTCGCCGCGACCGGGCGAAATAAAGACCGTACCGCGCACATCTTTTGGCGCCGCCCAATAGGCCAGACGCAGGCGCAGTCCGCCGGCCCCGCGAAACCATTCGCCATTGCCACCAAAGGGCACGCGCGATTCCGGCGTAAACATCAAAGGCGCGCTGGTTGATGCGGCAGGTGTCCGGCTCATTTTAAACTCATAGAAGGTGAGATTTTGGGCATCATAGCGG
>JBAWDM010000157.1:0-2110 GCA_049590735.1 Asticcacaulis sp.
TGGCAACCGCTATGCCATCAGGCATGCCCGGAAATTCCGTCGTGCGATAGGGCATGAAATCGAACCAGTCCTGGCCCTGCGACACACCGCCATCTGCCGCCACAACATAGCGACGGATAATCGGCGCTGTGGCGTCTGATTGCGAAACATAAAGATAATGCTCATCCGGCGACAAGGCTATCCCATTGGGAAAGCTTAGGGTTTTGTCAATTAAGGTGACGCCTCCGCCACGCCTATAGCTATAGACGCCAGCGAAATCTAATTGTCGGGCCGGTGAGGTAAGACCCGTTTTCAAGCCAAACGTAGGATCGGTAATATAGATGACCCCGGCCTTTGAAACGGCTAAATCATTGGGGCTATTGAACTTCTTATCCTCAAAACTGGCAATTAATGGACGACGCACACCCGAATCCATATCAAGACTCTGCAGCGAGCGGCTATCTTGATCACAGATGATTAAGCTGTCGTCTGATTTTTGATACCACAGCCCATTCGTCCCTTTTCGCACATCGGCATGGGCCGTCAGATCAGGTAAACCTGCCGGATCAAGGTAGAGGGTCAACCCCTTCTCTTTATCCCAGCGATAGATGCGGTTTTGGGCTACATCAGAAAAGAACAAGCATGACCGATGTGTATCCCATGTCGGGCCCTCGGGCCAATTCAGTTGGTCCGACAAAAGTTTGACGGGTTCAGAACGTGCAATATAAGTATCGAAACCCGCATCGAAACGATCGAGGCGTGCTGATGAATATACTGGCTTTGCTGCCTTGGCCGCGCCAACAGAAAATCCACTGACGGCGATAGCGACACCACCCAACAATGCCATCCGGCGCGTTGCCTCCAATGCACCCTTTGCTAATATTCTGGCTGCAGACATAATCGAGCTCCCTATCGGCGTGCAATACAGCGAAAACCAAGATGTGATGTTGAGGTGTCAATAAACTGCGCCCAACGCGCAGCCGGCCGATAACGTTGGCAATGGTTGGGCGCGCAAAGGTGCGAGCCGCCTTTTAAAACCATACGCGGAATCGGCGTGGCGCTACGCGGATCAAGACTCTCTTCACGGCTGACCGCCTTATATTTTGGCACGCCACAACAGCTAGGGGCATTGGCACCCGGATTGCCCGTGTACCAATCTTCGGTCCATTCCCAGACATTGCCGATCATATCATACAGACCATAGGCATTAGCCGGATAAGACCGAACGGGCGCTGTAAATTTCAGACCCTCTGGCGCATCATTTTGATAGGGAAACACACCCTGAAAGGTTTTCGCCATCTGTTGGCCATCCAGCTCCAGTTCCTCACCCCAAACATAGGGTGTTGTGGTGCCACCGCGTGACGCGTATTCCCATTCGGCTTCACTCGGCAGCGACTTTCCAGCCCATTTGGCATAGGCCGCTGCATCCGCGTGAACAATATGAACGACCGGATGATCCAAGACATCAAGATAGGAACTGTCCGGCCCGCGCGGGTGACGCCAATCTGCACCGAACACATAGTCCCACCAAATAGGCCCACCTGTAAGATCCACCGGCCCCGGTGTGCCGACAAAAACTGCGGAACCCGGCTTCACCATCTCAGGCGGCATACCGGGGTAATCGGCTGGATTGGGTGGCAATTCAGCAAAGGTGACATAGCCGGTTGCCTCAACAAATTGCGCAAACTGCGCATTGGTCACCGGCGTTTCATCCATCCAGAAATCACCAACGGTCGCGCGACGCAGCGGTTTCTCATCAGGATAGAAGTCCTCGCAGCCCATCATATAGGTGCCGCCATGGATAAGCTTCATGCCGGCAAACTTGCTGGTTTTTAAGCCCTTAGCCTTTGTGACCAAACTTGCCATTTTCGTCTCCTTGATTCGTGTTGGCCTTATCAGACTTCGACCGCCTGCAAGAACCTGATCGTTCTCGGTTGCATGATACAGCTATTGTCAACGGGCTTACCGGTTATCAAGTCCGTGATGCGTAATTTCCGATCTGAAACGGCATGTCTGATCGTAACCTTGCCGTCTGACTTCCCCAAATTGATGAGTGAAACAACATACCCGCCATGCACAGATTTTGCCATCCGTGTACTGATGATATCGTGACCGCTAGCTGAGTTTTGAT
>JBAWDM010000158.1:0-1628 GCA_049590735.1 Asticcacaulis sp.
CGATAAAACCCTGCTAAATTCATGATAATATGATTGTATCCCACAGCCAGCGCTTCGTCTTTGCCGCCGTGCCGAAAACCGGCACCCATTCGGTGCGTCAGGCCTTGCGTGAGCATTTGGATGACACAGATGTTGAGCAGGTCGGCCTGTTCGTCAATAAGCGCTTTCCGTGGTCAGATCTGGCGGCCATTCAGCATGGGCATTTGTCTCTGCGGCAGGTGCGTCCCTATCTGGGGGATGAGGCTTTCGATCGCTATTTTAAGTTCGCCTTTGTGCGCAATCCGTTTGACCGGTTTGTTTCCTATTGCGCCTTCATGCTGAGGGGCGGTGATGCCTTTCACAACCAGCCGCGTGAGGTCATGCGCCATTTTCTGTTTGTGGATCCGCCGCACGCCCATATCCTCTTTCAACCGCAGGCTTCTCTGCTGGTGGACGATGACGGCAAGACCCTTTTAACGGATAAGATTGGCCGCGTTGAAGACATGCAGGCCGATTACAAGGCCGTCTGTCAGTCCATTGGCATCCCGTCGCGCCAGCTCGATCAGGTGAACAAAACTCAGCACAAAGATTATCGTGACTATTATGATCAGGCCCTGATCGACGGCGTCCGCGCCCGCTATGCGCAGGATCTGGAGATGTTTAACTACAGTTTTGATGGTCGGGGATGAACACCATGCCCCGTCCGCTTACCGTCAATCCGCGCAAGACCCACACCGTCCGCCAGCTTGGCCGCGTGGATATCAGCGCGATAAGCTCGGCGGTTCTGGCCCTTCCGGAGGCGGTCTGGCAGGCGGAAAATGCGGGCAAACCCAACCGTTTCGGCGTGCTGAATGAGGTCAACCACATTGTCTTTCGCTTCATAGACAGCAGCCGTGACTGGCGCGGTTCGCATGATCGTCCGATGTGGGCACAATGGCGCGCCTTGCTGGAGCCGCTTATGCGGCAGTCTGTCCGTGACTATGGCTATGCGCGTGGGGTTTTCCCACGGGTCATGCTGGCCAGACTGCGTCCCGGGGCGGTGATCCATCCGCATACCGATGACCAGCCCGCCGCCAGATGGCCGCATAAGATTCATGTGCCGATCGTGACCAATCCGGATGTGGTCTGTTTTTTTGGTAATGAAGACCACCATTTTCCGGCAGGTGAGGTGGTAGAGGTGAATAATCTCGGCGCGCACTGGGTGTGCAATAATGGCCACAGCGACCGTATCCATCTGATCTTTGAATATTATGATGCCGACCAGCCGGAACCCGACTGGCTGGTGCCGTTTCTGAGGGCAGAGGTCGTATGAACGCTTTCACCGCTTACCCTGACCGCGACGCCTTGCTGCAACAAGCCAAAGAGCTGAGCGCCCGCCACAATATCCCGCAAGCCCTGAGGATACTGGCGCGGCTCGAGGCTCTGTACCCGCATTTCAGCCGGCTGTATCAGGCGCGCGGCCACTGTTATGTCCTGCTGGGCGAAGCGCAGGCGGCCATTGCGGCCTTGCGCACGGCGGTGCAGCTCAACCCCACCCTGCCAATGAGCTGGGACATGCTGGCGCAGCTTTATGCCCTGTCCGGAGACCCGCAACGGGCAGCCGAGGCGGCGCAGCAACTGGCGGTACTGAAAGCATTACCGCCAGAGGT
>JBAWDM010000159.1:0-4526 GCA_049590735.1 Asticcacaulis sp.
GTCGTGCCGCATGGATGAGATTTTTGTCACCGATGGCCATTTGCCGGGGGCCGCCTCACCGGCGCCCCTGCCCTTTTTCCTGCATTTCGCGGCCGATGAGATATCGGAACGCAGCGGCGATGAACCGCTTGGCTATATGGTCGAAAACCGCCATGCCCGTAAGGCCTTGTATGCCGCCCTACAAAAGCAGGATATTGACCTGATCTGCCCCGCTTCGGTGGTGGACTCCCGCGACGACCAAAGCTTTGCCGAGGTCGATCTGGATACGGGTGAAACCCTGCGCGCGTCCCTGATCGTCTCAGCCGAAGGCCGCAAATCCAGTTTACGCGATAAGGCGGGCATCGAGCATATCCACTGGAATTACGACCAAAGCGCCGTGGTCTGCACCGTCAAAATGCAGCGCTCGCATAACCATGTCGCCTATGAGCATTTCCTGCCGACCGGCCCCTTTGCCATTCTGCCGCTCAATGACAACCACGCCTGTATTGTCTGGTCGGAAACCCACGCCAAGGCTAAGGCATTGCTCACGGTCGATGACGGCCTGTTTTTCGATCATTTTATGGGTCGTTTTGGTGATTTCTTAGGCGAAGTCACGCTGGTCGGCGATAAATTCATCTATCCCTTGGGTCTCGGGCTGGCCACGGACATGTATAAGGGCCGTCTGGCACTGCTGGGCGATTCCGCCCACGGCATTCATCCGATCGCCGGTCAGGGGCTTAATCTCGGCCTGAAGGATGTGGCGGCTCTGGCCGAGGTTCTGATCGAGGCCGCCCGTCTTGGCGAAGATATCGGCAGCGAACTGGTGCTGGAACGCTATGCCAAATGGCGGCGCTTTGACAATGTATCGACTTCAGTGGTGATGGACGGTTTTGTGCGTTTGTTTTCCAACAACAACCCGCTGATCCGCGCTGTTCGGGGTGTCGGCATTGGCCTGTTCAATCGTGTCCCGGCCTTACGCAGCTTTGTCATGGAAGACGCCGGCGCCGCCACAGGCCATTTGCCGAAACTGCTCAGGGGCGAAACACTTTAAATCATTATCTATTTTTGAATTTTCGCTCTTATTAACGAAAATCTCCACAGGAGTTGATAGAATCGACTCCACACACACCGTATTTTGTGGTGTAACTGTCCTTGCCCACTAAATGAGGGAATCAAGGAGGTGTTGCTACGAGATAGTGAATTTAAAATCAGGCAAAATTTGAACAGCATGTGCGTTCAGACAAGTTGCGCGGAGAGATCGGCCGATTGTTTTGCGGCTTTCAAGCCGATCCCTCTGCTTTTTATCAAGTTGACGCTTAGGTCAGCCTAATCTTTTGATTCTAGAACTTTATAATGGTTCTGAAAAGAGAACAGGTAGTAAACGGGCCAAAAGCGTTGTGTTTTTTTACGAAAGTTAAAAGTCATGACTAAGAAACCCGGCCAATCCACTGGCCAAAATGGTGGAATATTCCAAGAAGTAGGCCCACGTGGTGGTCCTCGTCCGAATTTCGCTGCCGTTCCGGATAACAAACCCCTGCCCCCGACAACAACACCGGGTGCTACGTGGAAGCCTATACGCATCACACCGCCTAGCAAGCGTTGATAAGCGTGGCCCGAGTTAGAAATGACTCGGGCTTTTACCCCTTAACCGGCTCGAACTTGCGCGCCTGATCGACCAGCATGATAGGCACACCGGAACGTATCGGATAGGCCAGTCCGGCGGTCGGGCTGATCAGCTCCTGCGCTGCCTTATCATAACTAAGTGGACGACGCGTCACAGGGCACACCAGCGCCTCCAGCAAACGCGGATCAATCTCCAGCTCGGCCTTTAAGGGCGTTGAGGCGTCTTTTTTGGTCATTTTTTAACTCACATTTCATGCGGCGCTTGAGCTCAAGTAAACAACATAGACGACAGGCGACGACGACCCGCCTTGGTCAGCTCAGACGCGCTGCCCAAAGCTGTGAAAATCTTGACCAGATAGGTGCGCGCCGCCTGTCCGTTCCATTCCGGCTCGTACTTGACGATTTCAAGCAGGCTATTGATGGCTTCGGCCATATCACCGCGCGCTGCCAGCGCCCGACCCAGATCATAAAAGGCATCAAAATCCCGATCATTAGCCGTAATCTTGGCCCGCAAACCGTCAATATCGGTCGGTGCCCCCTCGGCCAGCTCCAGCGCCGCCCGAAGCCCCAGAATATCGGTATCCTTGCTGTCGGCAGGCACCTGATCCAGCGCCGCTTTGGCGTGATCGGGCTGACCCAGCTTCAGATAAAGCCGCGCCATACCGGCAATGGCCTTTATATTCTCCGGGTCTTCCTCCAGCACAAAACCATAGGCTTCCATGGCGCTGACCGTATCACCGGCCTCAGCCGATTGCGCCGCTAAGGCCAAAGCCTCCTCAAGCGATGGCCCGCCATCGGCGACCCCCAGCTTATCCAGAAAGGCCCGCAGCTCCGTCTCGGACTTGGCGCCCATGAAGGCGTCCACAGGGCGGCCTTCCACAAAGGCATAGACGGTCGGAATGGATTGCACGCGCAACTGTCCGGCAATGCCTTGATTCTGGTCAACATCAATCTTGACCATGGCGACCTTGCCCTTACGCTCGCCCACTACCTTTTCCAGCGCCGGCCCCAATTGTCGGCATGGCCCGCACCAAGGCGCCCAGAAATCGACAATGACAGGCCGCTTCATGGATTCTTCGATAACATCCTTCATGAAGGTGGCTTCGGAACCGTCGATGATATTGGGGTCGTTGCTGGCCATGGGATACCTCTTCAATGTGGCTTTATCTCAGATGGTGTCTGCATTCAACAGTTCAAGGAAAGAGGTTAGCCACAGATGTCACAGATGGGCACAGATATTGCGTGTGCTTCGGCTCCGGTTTTAAAAAACGTAGCGTTTGTAGTCCAGACGCGATGTGCCGAAATTGAGCAATAACCCCTTCTTCAGTCCGGATGCCTTGAGATAATTAATGATCTGCGCATCTTCAGTGCCTGACAGGCGCGTTTGCGCCTTCAGTTCGACAAGAACAGTCCCATAACAAATGAGATCTGCGCGAAACAGACATGCCAAGGCTTCGCCTTTATAAATAACGGGCAATGAACATTCCCGCACATGCGGAACATTCAGACGTAATAATTCAAACGCCAAGGCTTCATGATAAACCGACTCCAAAAAGCCATTCCCAAGAATACCATGCACCTCCATGGCCGCACCGATAATAGCGTAGGTTTGCGGATCGCGTTGATCTGACATTTTCTCCCTCACTCATATGTTCACGGGTCTATCCGCCACCTCAGATATCTGTGCCCATCTGTGACATCTGTGGCTAGAGCAAATTTCGATCGAATTGATCCGAAATCTGGCTCTAGTTCTTTGTTTTGTCGTTCTTTCTGATCCAAAAAGTGGATCCACTTTTTGGGAAAACGCTCTAACTCTTTACGTCAATGCCGCAAAATCAACCACCTGCGGCGTGCGCCCCATCGCCTTTAAAAACGCCCGGAAATCCGCCTGAGACAGGGAGGTGGTAGCCAGATTGGTCAGGGGGTGAAAATTGACGATATCGGCCTCATAAAGCACCTTATCCAGCACAAAGCGCACCTTATGCTCCGGATCATTGATGAGCCCCAAGGCTGTCACCGATCCGGGCCTGACCCCAAGGGCGTCATACAACCGCGCTTCCGATCCAAAGCTCAAACGGCCGGAACCGATCACAGCAGGCAGGGCCTTCAGATTGATGGGCGTCGATTGTTCGGCGCTAATCAGCCAAAGCTGCTTTTTGTCGTCTTTCAGAAACAGATTTTTGGTGTGCGCGCCCGGAATCCGCGCCTTGATCTCCTCGCCTTCGCCAACGCGAAACACCGCCTGGTGATTGAGGGTACTTGTTTTCAGCCCCAAATCATTTAAGGCTTCCAGCAGGGTTTCGGGTATGTAGGGCCGGTTGGAAATCATGCCTTTTATCTGACCTCGACACGCTGAAAAATCAAGCTATTGAGACAAAAAGAGACGGCTATGGACCTTGAGTGCTTTGTGATGACCACCTATCCGCCGGAAATCGTGCCGGGCAGGCCCGAACGGCAATGGATGGATGATTTTCAGGCGCGCTTTCCCTATCGCTGCCTGCCGATGGTCATGGCCAATACAACGGGCTGGGAAATCCTGTGTCCGGTGGATTTCACTGTTGTCTGGAATGGTGGCAAGGGTAAGGACGATCTGGTCATCACCTGTGATTCCAGCGATGATTACAATCTCGAACATCTGGTATCCTCGCATTTCACGCACGGCGTCCTGACCTTCCACACCGGCTATATGTTCCGTACGCCGCCGGGCTATGCGGTCTGGGCCGGTGGCGCGCCCAACCACATCAAGGACGGCATCCAGCCCCTGTCGGGTCTGGTCGAAACCGACTGGCTGCCCTTTCCGTTCACGATGAACTGGCTGATGACCCGCCCCGGCATGGTCAGCTTCAAAAAGGACGAACCCTTTTGCTTCATTCAGGTGATTGAGCACAAGCAGCAGGACAACATCCAACCGGTGATCAAAAGCC
>JBAWDM010000160.1:0-6673 GCA_049590735.1 Asticcacaulis sp.
TCTATGCGCCCGAACTGTTTGGCGACGCTCAGCCAGTCATGTTGCGCATTCCAGATCAGGTTCGGCGCCATAAAGGCCACCGCCACCACGCCTCCCAACCAGGGCCAGGGAGTCAGCAGATGCTTGCGGGCGGTCTTGTCCAGCGCAAACCACAAAAGAACGCCGACACCGATAAACAGATTGGTGTATTTGGCTTCAAAACCCAGTCCGGCAAACAGGCCAAAAACCAGCCACCACTGGCCCTTGCCGCTTGTTTGCAACCGGGCCAAAGCCCATAAGCCACAGGCCCACATCAACACGGACGGCGGATCCGGCGTGGCCACGACAGAGCCTATACTCAGCAACAAACAGGCATTGAGCCACAAGACAGCGCGTCTTGCGACCGCCACATCAAACAGGGTTTTAGCCGTGTCATATACCACCCAGCACAACAGGCCAAAGCTGAGGACAAACGGCAATCGCACCCACACGGCCGCTTTGCCTAATATGGAAAAAGCCGCGATCCACCACGCCACCATGGGCGGATGATCATAATAACCCAGCGCCGGATGCTGGCTCCACAGCCAGTAATAGCTTTCGTCCGGCACAAGACTCGTACTGGACGCCGTCAAAAGGCGCAAAACCATCATGGCGGCCATCAACCACAGTACGGGCGGCAGCTTAAGAGACGGATGTGCAGACGGGCTCAGATTCGACATGTCCCTTGATGACGGTTTTCACCGGCGATAACAAGTCCGGACACCCATACAAAACGGCCCTCCGGTCAGGTGAAACCGAAGGGCCTTTAACAGGATCAGGCCTGCGGGGACTATTGCTTGATCCTGGATATTTTAGTGCCTTCAATCGACACACCGGCCATCAGGCCTTTTTGGTCAAAGATAAAGGCATAGGCATCGTCCTTAAGCGTCGATGATGACAGATTGCGCGCCACGCCGTCATCGACAACCACGACGGTCGGGCCCACGCCGATTTCCAGACCGGAACTTTCCTTCAGATAGGTAACCGCCTTATCGGACATTAAAAACACGGCATAGCCATAGGATTGCGCACCGGCCTGAAGCCCCCAGGAACCGGAAAAGGAATTGTAATAATCTGCCACCGCCCCATTGCTCAGCAATTCCCCTTCGCCATAGGCGCCGCCGAATACCAGACCGGCCTTGACGATGGACGGAAAGATCAAAATAGCCTTGGCGCGGCTGCCGATCAGCTTGGCGGTGGGATTGGCGGCATAAAGAGAATTCAGCGCGGTCAGCGACTCAGCATTTATATCCGCCTTTGTGGCCGCTACGGCAGCTTGCGGCATGAGCGCAGGCGTAAGGGCGGCCGTTGACAAGGCCAAAGCCATGGCCAGAGAACGTACGGATATGCGTGGGGATTTATACATACAGAAAACTTTCAGACAAACTTTCAGACAATATCGACATGTCAGGGTTGATCCAAAAACGCTATTCGCCTCATCATTGGATTTCTATAGGCAGTACCGGTGCCTATGATCAAAAGAACATAAGGTTACCGGATCAGGCCCTGATATAATCAATATTGATATTTGAAATAATCTATAGGTTTCAGGCCTTGGTCTTGATAAAGACAAACCGGAGCAGAGAGAGGCATACGGACTTGAAAATAATCGATTCACACCTGCACTTCTGGGATCCCGACAACCTCACCTACAGGTGGCTTTCGGACGTTCCGGCCATTGGCGGCTTCATGGGGCCGCAACAGTTTGCCGATACCGGCGTCACGCTGGAAGGCGCCGTCTTCGTGCAGGCGGATTGCGAACCGGCGCAGGCCATGGCTGAGGTGGACTGGATATACAGTCTCGATTTTCCCATTCTGGGCGTGGTCGCCTATTCCCCGCTGGAGCTGGGTGACACGCCCCATATTCAGGCCTTAAAAGCAAATCCAAAAGTGGTCGGCATCCGCCGCAATGTGCAAGACGAGCCGGACGGCTTCATGACCTCCGGAGGCTATCTGGCGGGCATGATCGCCACAGCCAGAGCGGGGCTAACGCTCGACATGTGTATTCGCGCGCGGCAATTGCCGGAAATGCTCAGAGCCGTAGCCGCCGTTTTTGCGGCCGTACCCGATGCGCGCATTGTACTCGATCATTTGGGAAAACCCGATATAAGGACGCACAAAGCCAATATAGATGGCGACAATTGGTCACATAATATCAAACAATTATCTGAATATCCTAACCTGTTTTGTAAGCTATCTGGTCTGGTGACGGAGGCCGATCACACCACATGGACGCCTGAGCAAGTGCGGCCTTATATAGATCATGTCATCGCGGCTTTCGGGCCTGAGCGCTGCCTGTTTGGCGGGGACTGGCCCGTTGTCAATCTGGCGGGGGGTTATGGTCGTTGGCTTGAAACCATGACCGCTGCCCTTGCCGCTTTAAACCCTGCCGATCAGTCAAAAATCTGGTCGGGCACGGCACGGCGCTTTTACCGGATTTAGGCCAGAAGCGTTCGGTTAATCTCGGCAACAGACTTGACGCCGGTCAGCGCCATGGCTGTGCGCATTTCCTTTTCGATCAGGCTCAGCAGGTTCGTCACCCCCGCCTCTCCGCCGACCGACAGGGCGTAGATATAGGCACGGCCCAACAGCACACCCTTGGCGCCTAAGGCCAGCATCCGCACCACATCCAGTCCGGTACGAATACCGGAATCGGCCAGCACGGTCAGCTCATCACCGACCGCCTCCGCTATGGCAGGCAAGGCTCTGGTGGTCGACAAAGCCCCATCCAGCTGGCGGCCGCCATGATTGGACACAACAATTCCGTCCGCGCCAAATCGCACGGCGTCCTTCGCGTCTTCGGGGTCGAGAATCCCTTTGATGATCATGGGCCCCTTCCACATGTCGCGGATCCATTCCAGATCGGACCAGTTGATGCTGGGGTCAAAATTCGTACCCAGCCAACCAATATAATCTTCGATCCCTGTGGCCTTACCCAGATATTTTGACACATTGCCCAGATCATGCGGCGTGCCCATCAGGCCGACATCAAACGCCCAGGACGGCTTCATCATGGCCTGAATGATGCGACGGATCGGGCCGAAATCGCCGCTCATGCCGGAATGTTTGTCGCGGTAACGCGCCCCTGGCACCGGCATATCGACGGTGAAGACCAGTTTGGTGACGCCCAGAGCCTGCGCACGCTCCAGCGCATGTTTCATAAAGCCGCGATCCTTCAGCACATAGAGCTGAAACCAGATATCGCAGCCGGACTGTTCAACAATTTCCTCAAGAGGACAGACAGAAACCGTTGAAATAATGTAAGGAATCCTGGCTTTTTTGGCGGCGCGTGCCACCTGCACCTCCCCACGGCGCGCATACATGCCGCCCAACCCCACCGGCGCAAGCGCCACCGGCATGGCCATTGTCTCGCCGAACAGCTCCGTCTCCAGCGACAGGTCAGCAACATTTTTCAGCACGCGCTGACGCAAGGCCAAAGACGACAGATCCGCGACATTGTTGCGCAGGGTCATTTCCGCATAGGAACCACCATCGAGATAATCGAACAGAAAACGCGGCAACCTGGCCTTGGCGGCCTTGCGGTAATCAGTGGCGGCGGAAATAATCATGACAAGGTCCGGAAGGTTTCAACTCAGAGAGGGTTTGGCATGTCACGTCCGGCGTAGATCGTCAATATATGGATGTGGTTTCACATGCCGGAACGAACTTAAGCTCAAGTCACACGGTCGCGAACCTCTTTGCCCTGGAAAAACTGCGCCACATTGGCGGCCGCGCGCATGCCCATGGCATTGCGCGTTTCAATGGTAGCACTGCCCAGATGGGGCAAAAGCACCGCATTCTCAAGCGGCAAAAGCGCCGGATGCACCTCTGGCTCACGCTCAAACACGTCCAGACCCGCCGCCCATATTGTGCCGGCCTGAAGCGCCTCAGCCAGATCGTCTTCTTTCACCACCGATCCCCGCGCCGTATTGATGAGGATACTGGTGGGCTTCATCCGCTTAAGCAGACCGGCATGGATCATGTGATGGGTCTCTGCACCACCGGGCGTATGCAGTGATAAGACATCCGCCTGCCCCGCCAGTTCATCCAGACTGCTGACATAGCGCGCGCCTAAACCAGCCTCCACATCGGGGGCAGCCTGACGGTGACTATAGTAGGCGATTTCCATGCCAAAGGCAGCTTTGGCCTTATGGGCAGTGGCCTGAGCGATACGGCCAAACCCGACCAGCCCCAAGGTCTTGCCCGTCAGGGATTGCCCCATCAAAACCTTAGCGCCCCAGCCCTTCCAGCCACCGGCGCGTAATTGCCGCTCACCTTCGGAGGCGCGGCGCGACGCCATCAGCATCAGCATGATGGCAATATCGGCCGTGGCCTCGGTCAGCACATCCGGCGTATTAGTCACGACAATGCCCGCGGCCTTAGCAGCTTCGATGTCGATATGTTCATAGCCCGCACCGAAATTAGCAATCAGCTTCACCCGTGCATCCCTGACCGACACTATGTCCGCCGTAAGCTTGTCGGTCAGGGTCGGGCACAGGGCATCATAATCACGCATGGCCTGTTGCAACTGCGCAGGCGTTAGCGGCGTTCCTGTATGCACTGTCACATCATAGAGCCCCTGCATGTGGGCCTGCGCAGCTTCGGGCCAGGGGCGGGTCAGCAATATTTTCGGCAAAGTCATTTAAGCCTCCTCAAAATTCAGCCTGAGAATGAAAGCGCAGGGTTTCGCCGGTCAATGGATGCGGCAAGACTAAGTCCTGCGCATGTAAAAGCAAACGCGGGCTCAAAGCCTGCACGTCCGGCGGGGCGTAAAACACATCCCCCAAAATCGGGTGGCCAATCGCCATCATATGTACGCGCAACTGATGCGAACGCCCGGTGACAGGTTCCAGCTCAAGCCGGGTCGTATCGGCTTCGCGCGACAGGATACGGTAGCGGGTCAAAGACGGCTTACCCGCCTCATGATCGACCATTTGACGCGGACGATTGGGCCAGTCGGCGATCAGAGGCAGGTCGACCTCGCCGTCTTCAGTTACCTGTCCGGCCACCACCGCCACATAGCGTTTTTCAACCCGGCGTTCGGCAAAGGCTTTTGACAATTCTCTCTGCGCCGCAGCACCTCTGGCAAAGACCATCAGGCCTGATGTCGCCATATCCAGCCTATGGACGGTCAGCGCATCCGGATACAGCGCCTGCAGGCGGCTGATCAGGCAATCCTTATGCTCTGGCAAACGCCCGGGCACACTCAACAGGTCGGCGGGCTTTTCGGCCACCAGCATATGATCATCGCAATACAGACGTACAGGCTCCGTCATTACAGGCTGAGGCGATAGGCCTTATCCGACAGGCCGGAGTCCTCGATCTTAGCTTCGGCCACCAGCTTCATGGCATCTTTGGCGCGACCGGCCTCTATGATGCGGCGGGCCTGTGTGACGCGCGTACGGCTTCCGGTCTGCTCATAGCCTTCCGTGTCCATCAGAAAGGCCATGGCGTCCATATCCGATATAGAGGCATCACTGAAAAGCTCAAAATGCTTGACGAAGCAGGACTTGCCAATGGATTGCAGGCTTCTGACGAGTTGATGATCTTCCACGGCGCACCTTTAAACTAATTCAAGTGGAGCAGTATCAGAGCCACCAACGCAGGCAAGGCCTGAATGTACAGAATAGACTTTTTCACCGTAAAGCCACCGTACAAACCGGCTATGATAACGCAGGTTAAAAAGAACACCTTGGTATAAAAGCCGCCCGCGTGAGTCAGACTCCAGATTAATCCGGCAGCCAGAAAGCCATTATAGAGCCCTTGATTGGCGGCCAGTTTGGCGGACTCGGCTGCAAAAGCAGGTGTTGTACCAAAGATACGTTGCCCCAAAGGCCGTTGCCACAAGAACATTTCAAGAATTAAAAAGCCGATATGTAATACGGCCACCAACCCCGTCAGTATGTTGGCAATCACACTCATCTTTAGCCCCTCCCCTTGTTATGCGTGAAGACTGCGCCGTCACATCCTGCCTGTCAATAACTTGCCAAACCTGCCGGCGAGCGCCCATAATGGCGGCCTGAAACGAAAGGAAATCGCATGACCAATATATACGACATCCCCCTGAAGCGCATTGACGGTGAGGCCACGATGCTAAAGGCTTTTGCGGGTAAGGTGTTGCTGGCGGTCAATGTGGCGTCAAAATGCGGGCTTACGGCGCAATATGAAGGGCTTGAGGCACTTTACCGGCAAAAATCAGCCGATGGTCTTGAGATTCTGGGCTTTCCGGCCAATAATTTTCTGGGGCAGGAACCGGGCAGCGATGCCGAAATTGCCGATTTCTGCAGCACAAATTTCGATGTTACCTTTCCCATGTTTGCCAAGGTGAGCGTGGCCGGGCCCGACAAGCACCCGCTTTATGAAGCTCTTACCACCGCCAGACCTGAGGCTGTCAGCACGGGCCCTATGCGGGAACGCCTGATGAAGCTGGGCATTCCGGTTAATCCCGAAGGTGAAGTGCTGTGGAATTTCGAGAAATTCCTGATCAGTCGCACAGGCGATGTGGTTGAGCGTTTCGCGCCGGATGTCACAGCCGAAGACCCCCGACTACTGGCGGCGATTGACCGCGAACTGGCGAAATAGCAACCTTAGTTTATAGTTTCATTATGGTTTGCCACAAGTCTCGGTATTTTGAAAAAATGCCGCAAAAGCCACC
>JBAWDM010000161.1:0-8160 GCA_049590735.1 Asticcacaulis sp.
GGCAACAGCTTTGTTCTGGCGCCGGAAGATCCCGCCCGCCGCGTCGCCCTGACGGCCGGTGCCGGTGCGGACATCCGTCTTTATGATGGCCGTAATCAGGCGCAGAATGGCTGGTTCGTATTCCGCACGCTCATTCCGGCGGATAAGACCGGCACGGTGGTGTCGTGGCAGGTGACGGCTAATTCGGTCGCCGATTGGGTCAGGCCGCCCATGGTCGCCCATTCGCAACTGGGCTATGCGCCGGACGCCAAAAAGACGGCGGTTATCGAACTGGATCCCAATGACACCCCTGCGGCCACAGCTCAGCTTGAAGAAATTGGCACGGATGGTCAGTTCACGCCCGTTATGACCGTCGATGCTAAGTCGTGGGGTCATTATCTGCGCTATGATTATCGCACGGTTGATTTCAGTGCTCTCACCAAACCCGGCCTCTATGTCATCAACTATGAAGGCCAGCGCACAACGCCCTTTCGCGTCGCGTCCGATATTTACACTGAGGCCTGGCAGCCCACTCTGGATGTATATCTGCCCGTTGCCATGGACCATATGCTGGTCAATGAGGCCTACAGGGTCTGGCACGGCGATCCCCACCGCGACGATGCCCTTCAGGCGCCGCCCAATAATGACCATATCGACCTGTACGGCTCCGGCCCGGGCACGGACGACACATATAAGCCCTTTGAACATATACCGGGCTTGAATGTCGGCGGCTGGCTGGATGCCGGTGATTTCGATATTCGCACCCAGACCCAGTATGCGGTGGTGCGCTCTCTGGCCGCCGTCTGGGAACGGTTTGGAATCGACCGCGATGCGACTCTGATTGATGAGGCGCGCCGCACGGTCGATATGCACGTGCCGGATGGCCACCCGGATGTCTTGCAGCAAATTCGCCACGGCACCTTGCAACTGGTGGCGCAATTCGACTCGGTTGGCCACGCCATTAACGGCATTGTCGAGCCTGATGTCGCTCAGTATCCCCATCTGGGCGATGCGGTTACCAAGACAGACGGCCTTGTCTATGATCCCGCGCTGAAATGGGATGAGGTGGCCAATGGCCGCTCAGGCAAGCCGGACGATCGTTGGGCCTTCACCAACAAATCCTCGGCCCTGAACTATGGTTCCATCGCCGCTCTGGCCGCCGCCAGCCGGACACTGAGCGGGTTTGATACGCCTCTGGCCAACAAAAGTCTGGCCATCGCCAAACGCATCTGGGCAGAAGAACACACGCATGCGCCGGATATGTTCCGTCACGGCAACACGACAGGCGGCGACCTGACAACGGAAGAACTGTCCGCCGCCGTGGAATTGCTGGTGACGACAAAAGAGCCGCAATATGCGGCGCGTATTGAGGCCTTATGGCCGGAGGTCGAGCCGAAATTCGCCGCCAATGCGCGACTGATTGCGCAGGTCGTGCCGTATATGCCGCCTGCGTTCAAAGACCGCATACGTCCGGCGGTCGTGGCCTATAAGGCGGCCTCTGACAAGATTGCGACCGCCAATCCGTTTGGCGTGCCCATCAGCGAAGGTGGCTGGGCGGGCGATGGCCAGATCATCGAATATGGCCTGACGGCGGCGGCGCTGAACCGGGTCTTTCCGGATATCATCAGCACGGATGCGGTCTTCCGCGGGCTGGACTATCTGTACGGTACCCATCCGGCATCGAATATATCGTTTGTTTCCGGCGTCGGTACGGTGTCAAAAGAAGTCGCTTATGGCAATAACCGCGCCGACTTCACCTTCATCAGTGGCGGCATTGTACCCGGCGTCCTGATCATTAAGCCCGACTTTCCGGAAAATCATGAGGACTGGCCGTTTTTCTGGGGTGAGAATGAATATGTTGTGAATCTCGGGCCGGCCTATATCGAACTCGTCAATGAGGCCAATGCGCTTGTTAAGAAGGCCAAACCATGATCAATCGCCGACATATTCTGGGAGCGGGGGCGGCGGCTCTGGTTATGAGCCACGCGGCAAGGGCGCAAAGCCTCAGTCATTCGACGATCCCCGCAGCGCCCTTTGTTGAGGTCGAAACGGCTTCCGGCAAGGTCAGAGGGGGTACTGAGCGCGGGGCTGTGGTGTTCAAAGGCATTCCCTATGCCGGTTCCGTCGGCGGCGCTAACCGGTTTAAAGCCCCGCCACCTGTCGAAGCCTGGACCGGTGTCTTTGATGCCACACGTTTGGGGCCACCCAGCCTGCAGACGCCCAAATCCACCTATGGTGAAAACGAACCGGCCTACAGCGAAGACTGTCTGGTGCTGAATGTCTGGACTCCGCCCGGTTTCCGCAGTGGAAAACGTCCGGTCATGGTCTATCTGCACGGTGGTGGCTATTCGACCGGTTCAGCCGGCTCGACAACGCAGGATGGCGCCAGACTGGCAGCGGTCTATGATGTGGTGGTGGTTGCCCCCAATCATCGTCTGGGTTTGCTGGGCTTCTTATATCTCGGCGACATGCCCGGTGGCGACTATGCGGCGGCCAATCCCTCCATGCTGGATATTGTCGCATCCCTGCAATGGGTCAGAGACAATATTGCGGCCTTCGGCGGCGATGCCGAAAATGTAACGGTTTTCGGAGAAAGCGGAGGCGGGGCCAAGGTCGGCACCTTGCTGGGCATGCCCGCCGCCAAAGGATTGTTCCATAAGGCGGGCATCCAAAGCGGCGCGCAGCTTAAACGCATGCCTAAGGCCGTGGCCCATGAGACGGCCAAACGTTTGTTTAAAGCACTGGATATTCCTGATGCGCAGGCCTTACGAGATGTTCCGGCCCAACGCTTGCTGGAATTGCAATGGGCCGGTGAGCGCGGCGCAGGGCCATTGGCGCAGCCGACACAAGGCTATGTGTCGGCACCCCGATCCCCACTGATGGATATATCTTTTTCAGAATCCACCCTGGCCGGTCATTTCGCGCCGGTCATTGATGGCGCCGTGCTGCCCAATGACCCCTTCGATCCTGTGGCAACGCCCTTATGCGCCGATATCCCTTTGCTGATCGGCAGCAACAAGACCGAGGCCAGCTTTTTCAACAGGGATAACCCCGAAATCTTCGATATGACGGAAGACGCGCTCAAGGCCCGGCTTCAGACAGAATTTGGCGATCGCGCGGATGAAATACTGCGTGTGTACCGTCCGTTGCGACCGAAGGCCACGCCATCTGAACTGTATCTCGCTATCGCCACGGCGCGCACAATGGGACATGAAACCGTCATTCTGGCAGGTCTGAAATCGCAGCAACCGGCCCCTGTCTATGCCTATCGCTGGGACTATGACAACAATGTGCCGATCGCCGGGACATCGCATACTCTGGGGGCAGGTCACGCCACCGATATCGGCCCGACCTTCTATAACTGGGACCAACAGGGCCTGCATGGCAATGGGCCCGGTGTCGAAGCGGCCTCACGGCATCTAAGTGCCATCTGGACGGGTTTTGCGCGAAATGGTGTGCCATCGGCCAAAGGTCTGCCGCAATGGCCGCGCTATGACACGCGCACGCGTGCCACCCTGCTGGTTGATGTGACGTGCCGTCTGGTCAATGATCCCGACAGCGCGGCCCGTCAGATGTGGGACTCCTGAGGCCAAAACCGGTGGCGTAAAAAATCTGCCGCAGCCCCGCATTTGCACGGGTGATTTTATCCGCAATTATGTGTATCAAAGCTCAAAAGTATGATTTTAACGGGAGCGATACAATGCAGGCAAGGCGGGTGAAAACGATAGAGCTGGGCTGTGCGCTGGGGGAATGCATTTTGTGGGATGCACGCACGGGCTATATGTGGCTGACCGATATACTGGGTCATGAAATGATCCGCATTACGCACGAAACGGGTGAGGTGATGCGCATAAAGACACCGCATTCCCTGTGTGCCTTTGGTCTGACGGATGATCCTGAGGTGCTTGTCGCCGCCTTTACGACCGGCTTTGCCTATTATGCGCCGTACCGCGATGACGTAAGGTGGCTGCATCAACCCCAAGAGCTGGCAGACGGCGCCTTGCGCCTCAATGACGGGCGGGTTGACCCGCAGGGGCGCTTCTGGTGCGGCTCTATGATTCTGGATGCCGATGCGGCCGGTGCGCGCACCGGCACGCTGTATTGCCTGTCGGGCGCGGGCGATCTGAGCGTGCATGAAACCGGCATTGGTATTTCCAACGGCCTGTGCTGGAGCCCTGAGCATGACCGTCAGTATTTCTCGGACTGCGTCACCAGCGAGATGTATGCCTATGATTATGACGCCCTAAGCGGCGCGATCAGCAATCGCAAAGTCATAGCGCTCACAAGCGATGGCGCTTCACCGGACGGAGCCATTACCGATGCGGACGGTCATATATGGAGCGCGCAATGGGGGGCCTCCCGGCTTGTCCGTTTTACACCGGACGGGCAGCTGGTCGAAACGGTGGCTGTGCCGACGGCGCAACCAACCTGCGTGACCTTTGGCGGCCCTGACCTGTCGACCCTGTATGTCAGCAGTGCGCGCACGGGTCTTGAGGACATGGCCGATCAGCATCAGGCGGGACATGTCTTTGTTTATGAGGTCGCGGCCCGCGGCTTGCCTGCGTCAATATTTAAATCATAAGTCTCTGTCCGCTTTGCCGGCGGTTTTGCGTCTTATCTTTGTGAGTGCCTTTTTTACGCAATCATAAGGATGTGACATGATGAGGTTTTCAGGCTGGGCGGCCCTTGGGCTTTGTGTCGCCATTTTTCCGTTTAGCGCGCAAGCAGAGCCGCTTTTGCTGGCGCAATTCGACAATCCCAGACCCGCCAACCGGCGGCCGGGTGTAGGGGTGCCAGCCCAAAACCAAACACCTCAGGCGCAAATGCCCCAAGCCCAAAACCAGCCCCAAAACCAGGCACCTGCCACCCAAAGACCGGCCATTCGCATTCCTGGTAATGCGCGCCCGGTTCAGGCCGCTTTGACCCCCCTTTCGGACGGGCCTGCCAATATCCTTACGCCACCTGCGGATATCACCATGCAGGTGCCTGCCGGATCGGTGACGCTCAGTCCGCGCGGTTATACGGAAATCACCCGCGCCCTGCCGCCGATGCGTCAGCTCAATATCGCGACCTTACGCAGCCAGCCGCGCCAGTTGATCGGGTCGATGGCTCTGGATTTTCAGCCTCTTTTGAACAATCCACAGGCCCTGTTCAATGTCGCGCAGCGTTTAAAGGCCCGCAGTGATTTGATTGACGTGCGTGCCAGTGAGCTGAGCGTGGTTGAAATCCGTCAGGGCGTCCTTATCCATAGCTTGCTGACCTATCGCTTTAAGCCCGGCGCGTGTCGCGATGCCGCATTGAGGGCGCAAATTGCCGCCACAGGCGTCCAGTGCTTCAGCCAAATCAATCCGGCACAACGCGAGGCCGGTTTTTCCAATCCGCGTGATATACGCTATATTGAGGATCCGATCAAACGTTCGCAGGCTGTGGCGCAATCACTCGCGCAATCTGCGCAGGTCAATGCGGATATCGCCAACAGCCTGTCAACCTTTCGCAATATACTGAAAGACCCATCGCAGCGGGCGGCTGTGGCGGCTGAGATCGGTGCAGATGAAGTGGCCCGCATGGAAGCACTGGACGATACGTCTCTGGCGGGCGAACTGGCGAACAATGCCGAATTTAAGACAGAACAAACCCTGTTTGTGCCGCGTTATGATCCGCTTAAGACAGTCCTTGGGGCTAAGCTGGGTCATCAACTGGGCATGGAGGGAAATCCTAAGCCGCCCCAGCCTGCCAATGCGCAATATGATCTTGGCACTTTTGTGTTTTTGACCGGCTTTACGCTGGCCAGTGATTATGAATGGAGCCAGCGCGTCGAGACCACGATCAAGTGGTGTGTGCTGGGCTGCAAAAAATCCTATTACGCCGAATTTCACGCCGGTTTCAGCTATGGCTTTGGCCTGCGCTTTCCCTTGCAGGTTGACGGCAAGGTTAATTTCAATGCGGATGGCACGGCCAGCCTGACCCCGCATGTCACCCCAATTAACGGCAATCCGGATGCCTATGCTGCTGCGGGGCTGTCGGCTGACAAAATCTTTGAGGGCAAGGAACTGGTGGCCGAGTTTGCCGCGTCTGCCGGCGCATCGGCGAAATTGCCGGTCGTGGGTGTGCTGGGCCCCGTAGACTTCGGGGTCAGCATGGACTTCACCAAGTCGCTGACCGGCGGTTTCACCAATGGCCAGTTCACCCCTCCACCGCCGAATCAGCCGGGGCCAAGTATGACTAAGGTATTTGATAACGTGGATCTCATTGGCGGTCGGGCAAATTTTGGCGTCTTTGGCGGACAGGTCTTCCCTCAGGTCAGGGTTGAGCTTACCTCAGGTGCCCTGAATGTGTCCTTACGCGAAACACAAGGGAGCCAAAAGGTTACGCCGTTTTCAACCAACGCCCAGCCAATAGGCCTGGCTGTCGTACCTGCCGATCGGTCGGTCAATTTTGCTATCGAAAAGCCGGTCTATAATGCTGCCTTTGAAATCACCCCGGGAATTGATGCCCGTGTGTTTATTGATCTGGCGGTCTGGGGCAATCATTGGGATTGGAATATCTGGTTTCCGCAACTGGCGGTCAAGTTGCCGCCGGACGGTGTTGATTTTGCTTGCCACGCCGGCACCATCTGTTCGCGTAATTTCCGCTTTACGCAAACCGGCGGGGCGCAGGCGACATTTCTGGGGCAGCTTGATAGCTGGAGCCGTACCTATATTGATCGCTACAGACCCGATTGTCTGGATGCCATCTGCAAACAAGGCATCGGCCTGACGGCAATGGTGACCGTGGCTCAGGGCAAGTCGCTTTATAGTGACAATCCACAGGTCACTATATCCGCTATGGCGGCGTACTTTGCCAAGGCGGACATGTCGGGCAAGACCTATGTCAATGACAGCTTGGCGCGTAAATCACAGGCCACGTCCAATGCCATGGGGATTCTGGCGCAATCCATATGGTCGGAAAAGTGCAAAGACCTGATTTGCTTTGACAATGTGAAAGCCCTTTCGCTTCAAATGGGGCCGCGGGCCAAACAGGTGGCGCAGGCCAATCCGGGCCAGTCGGTTTTGTGGGTCAATCAGCAGGTCAATGCTGAGTTTGTGCCGAAATTCAAAAAAGAAATCAGTGATTGCGATTTACGGGCGCAATTTGCCGCGACCCGCAAACTGCAACAACAGATGCCCGCGGGTAAGCGGCCGGCCTTGCGATAGAAACCACTTTGCGGACAGGCGTTTAATAAAAAAGCAAATATGCCTGTCCGCTTTCGCCCCTAAACTGCGTCTATCTGTTTAGAGCCCGATTTAGCATGTCCCCGCCATAGCCTGTTAAAGTCATTGGATGTGGAGATTTGCTGAACGGACGCCCCTAACCCAGGAGTGAAACCTATGCGACGGATATATCTGATGAACGTCAGCGCCCTTATGGGCCTGATCTGTCTGGCCTCACCGGCTTTAGCCCAGTTTGCCCCTGATACCACCCAGAGCACAACACCGGCACAGGACAGTGCATCTACCTACTACGACACCGGCAGCGCCACAACCGACACAACCCCCACCTATTACGACACCAGCAGCGCCACAACCGACACGACAGGTTATAGCTACAGTGATCCGGCCGTTCCGGCCCTGCCGTCTCAACCCTTAAGCCAAAGATCAGTGGGCGAGGTCGCAGGCGCAATGCTGGGGGAAAAGAAAGCCAAAAAGGCTCTGGATGCCGAACGTGTCATGCGCGCCGTCACAGGCCATGACGACAGTGCCGTAACAGATACAGGTGAGCCGGATGATGTTGTGCCGGTTCTGCGCGGCATTATGGGGTTGATCAACAAAAAGAAGGCCGCACAATGACCCGCTTAAACTGGCTTGCCGGCCTTGCGTTAAGTCTCACCCTGCCGGTGAGCGGACAGGCTATGGCGCAATCTGACCCATCGGCAGATTTGTTGAGCTTTGCCAATGGCACGCGAATCGTTCAGGCGCCGCGAGATTCCGATTTTTCGCAAATGGCGTGGAGCCCGCTCAATCTGATAGATGACTCGGCGCATACGGACTGGACGGGGGCGGCGCGATATCCCGTCGTCTTTGTGTTTGAAATGGCCGAGTCCAGTGAGCTGGACAGTCTGGCCTTTGACACAGATTTTCTGAATTTTGACGATAAATCAGCAAAAGCCTTTACGGTTGAGGTATCCGACCGTTCGTCCGGTGA
>JBAWDM010000162.1:0-1549 GCA_049590735.1 Asticcacaulis sp.
GCCGCCGGCACAGTGGCCCCCGCCAAGGCCTTTATTATGGGTGTCGGCGTTGCGGGCCTGCAGGCGATTGCGACCGCCCGTCGTCTGGGCGCTGTGGTCACGGCCACCGATGTGCGCCCCGCCACCAAGGAACAGGTCGAAAGCCTGGGGGCAAAATTCCTGGCGGTTGAAGACGAAGAGTTCAAAAACGCCCAGACAGCTGGCGGTTACGCCAAGGAAATGTCGGCGGAATACAAGGCCAAGCAGGCGGCGCTGACCTCCTCGCATATCGCCAAGCAGGACATTGTCATCACCACGGCCCTGATCCCCGGCCGCGCCGCACCGATACTGGTCACCAAAGAACAGGTCGCCAGCATGAAACCCGGCTCAGTTCTGATTGATCTGGCAGCCCCTCAGGGTGGTAATGTCGAAGGCTGTGTCGCCGATCAGATTGTTGATGTGAATGGCGTCAAGATCATCGGCCTGAGCAATATCACCGCCCGTATCGCCGCAGATGCTTCGGCGTTGTATGCCAAGAACCTGTTGGCCTTTGTGGGTTTGCTTATCGACAAGGACGGCGCCCTCGCTCCTGACGCCGAGGACGAAATCCTCAAGGCCGCATTGGTCACTCACGGCGGTGCCATTGTGCACCCCAATCTGAAAGACGCCTGATGGCCATCGACTATGAACAACAAGCCGCCCTGTGGTATGAAGCGTGGAATGCGCGCGATGCCCGCCGCATCTGCGATCTTTACGCCGATAATCTGGTCTATATATCGCCCTTTATTTCCAAACTCGGTCTCAATGAGCGCGGCGTACTGACCGATATTCAGGCCTTTTATCAGTATGTTTCAAGCACCTTGCCACGTGTGCCTAATCTGAAATTTGAAGCCGTGGCCAACTGTATTGGCGCGCAAGGACACACGCTGGTCTATCGCAACCAATCCAGTCACATCGTTACCGAAACTTTTGAATATAACGATCAGGGCCTCATTCGTCTGGCCAATGTCGCCTATTCAACTGCCCCGATAAAGAGGAAAAACTATGGAAGCCGTTGATCCTACCATCTTCCGTCTGGCCATATTCGTGCTGGCTATTTTCGTCGGTTATTATGTGGTGTGGAGTGTGACGCCTGCCCTGCACACGCCGCTGATGGCGGTGACCAATGCCATTTCCTCCGTCATTATCGTTGGCGCTTTGATCGCCGCTGCCTCTCATGCCGAAGGCATGGGCATGGGCGCGTGGGTCTCAAAAGGTGCCGGAGGCATTGCCTCGGCCCTGGCGGCGGTTAACATCTTCGGTGGCTTCATGGTCACGCGCCGGATGCTGGCTATGTACAAGAAAAAAGAAAAACCCGCCATCAAGACTGATGCCAAGAAGGAAGCTTAATCATGGATTTCGCCAATATCTCGGCCCTCGCCTATCTCGTCTCGGGCGTCCTGTTCATCCTCGCCCTGCGCGGGCTGTCTTCGCCGGAAACCAGCCGTCAGGGCAATCTGTATGGCATGATCGGCATGACCATTGCTGTCGGCGTCACCCTCTTGTCGCTTTTGTTCAATGGCGAACACGA
>JBAWDM010000163.1:0-2344 GCA_049590735.1 Asticcacaulis sp.
GGCGGACGCTCTGGCTGAACAATTAAGCGGCCACGAAGGCGTATTTGAACCCCTGTCCGGCCCCAGACCCTATGTTGTGCTGTTTGTCGGCGTCAATGGATCGGGCAAGACCACCACATTGGGCAAGATTGCCTCATCGCTGGTCAAACAGGGCGCAAAGGTACTGATCGTCGCCGGTGATACCTTCCGCGCTGCCGCCGTCGAACAGCTTAAGGTCTGGGCCGAACGCGCCGGTGCCGATTTCATGGGCCGCAAAACCGGTGCCGATGCGGCCGGTCTGGCCTATGACAGCTTTGTTAAGGCCAAAGAGGACGGCTATGATGTCGTGCTGATCGACACCGCCGGTCGCCTGCAAAACAAACAGGCCCTGATGGATGAGCTGCTTAAGGTCGTGCGCGTTATCAAGAAAATTGACCCCGATGCCCCGCACGAAACCCTGCTGGTACTGGATGCCACAGTGGGCCGCAATGCCTTGTCACAGGAACAGATTTTTGGACGGCAAGCCTTTGTGTCCGGTCTGGTCATGACCAAGCTGGATGGCACGGCGCGTGGCGGGATTCTCATCCCCATCGCCAAGGCCTCGGATGCGCCCATTAAGCTGATTGGGGTTGGCGAAGACATAGACGACCTGCATGCCTTTAAGGCGCGCGATTTTGCCCGCTCCATGGTGGGCTTAGAGCCGTTGGGAGACGCCGAATGACCGATCAGGCTCCAAAATCGAGCGCCGACGATAAGCCGCTTGATGGCGATAAAATCGTCGATCAGGCCATAGGGGCGGCCGCCGAAAAACTGGGCGAGCTTAACCCTGAACTCGCCTTGCAATCGGGCAGGCCGCGCCAGAACCAGATCAAGATGGCGGTCGATTATGGCCCGCTCATTGCCTTTGGTGTCACTTTTTTTCTGCTTAAGATGCTTAAGCTGTCCCCGGATAAGCCGCTTATCTTCTTTAATTTTATCAAATTCGAAGCCGGAAAAGAATTAATATGGGCCAGTGGCGTGCTTGGCGCAGCTTCATTGATAGCCCTGATCGCTGGGTTAGCGGCTGAAAAGCGCATCGCATGGATACCTCTCATGTCATGCGTCATTACTATTCCGTTCAGTATACTGACGGTCATTTTTCAGGATGATACTTTCGTTAAAATTAAGATGACCATAGTGGATGTCCTGATCGCCGGTATCTTGCTCGGCGGTCTGGCGTTAAAAAAACAACCACTCAAAGTGCTGTTGGGTGAAGCTATTAAGCTTAAAGACACAGCCTGGCCAAAACTGACCGTCTATTACGCGCTGTTTTATCTGGTCATGGCGCTGATCAATGAAATCATCTGGCGCACCCAAAGCAATGAATTTTGGCTATCGTGGAAGTTGATATCCATTATTGGCGGGCCCGTTGTCTTTTCCCTCGCGCTCCTGCCCTTCATGATGAAGAACATGATCGTGGATCCCGATACGGAGACAAAAAAATAAGGCCTGTCTTCCGTGTACGGAAAGAAAGTCGCAAATTTGTCATGTCCCCATGCTAGGCTTTAGACGTTGAAAACGGGCGGGATGACCATGAAGACCACAAAAAATGACGATAAAGGCTTGTCAGATCAGGGTTTGCACGATTCCCCCTCACATCTTTTGCACCGCGTGTTGCAAATCGCTCTGGACATTTACAACAGCGAAACGGGCGAAGGCGCGTTATCCCAACGCCAGTATGCTGTTTTAAAAGCTTTAGAAAATTCAGAAGGCCTCAGCCAAAGCGATCTGGTCAGGCTGACCGGCATTGACCGTTCAACCCTGGCCGATCTGGTGTCGCGCATGCTGGCGCGTGATCTTCTGGTGCGCGAACGTTCCGCCACTGACGCCCGTGCCAATAGTGTGCAACTGGCCGAGGCGGGCAAGCAGGCACTGGCTGAGATGCAGCCACTGGTCATGGCCGCCGATGACAAGCTGCTGGCGCTTTTGTCTCCGCCCAAGCGTGAAAGCTTTGTGAAACTGTTGCGCAAACTGGTTCATGCCCGCGAAAACGCCACGGATGACGCCGCGCCGCTTAAGGATAAGCCTGCCAAGGCTGAAAAGCCGCTTAAGAAAAAGAAAAATGGCAAAAAGGCCAAAAAAGCCAAAAAACTGCCATTTCCGCCTCTGTCCGAGGGGGCCGATGAAACGGATCATGACGATCTGGTGCGTGCGCCCGACATCAAAGCCACGACATAAAAAAACGGGACAACCCAAAGGCTGCCCCGCTTTCATATCTTTAAATCAGGCCGCCGCTTAGGCGATGCTGTTTTCGCTCAGCCATTCGACAAGCTTGGCCTTGGGCATAGCCCCCACCTTCATGGATGTCATCTGACCGTCCTTGAAC
>JBAWDM010000164.1:0-2298 GCA_049590735.1 Asticcacaulis sp.
CATCCGCCCTGGAAGCTGCCGAAGAAGCTGGCCTTGACCTCGTCGAAGTGTCGCCCACTGCTGACCCGCCTGTTTGCAAAATCCTCGACTACGGCAAGTTCCGTTTTCAGGAGCAAAAGAAAAAGGCCGAGGCGCGCAAAAAGCAAAAAATCGTCGAAATCAAAGAGATCAAGCTTCGCCCCAATATCGATATTCACGATTATGAAGTGAAGGCCAAGGCCATGACTCGCTTCTTCGAAGAGGGCGATAAGGTCAAGGTGACCCTGCGTTTCCGTGGCCGTGAAATGGCGCACCCTGAACTGGGCATGCGCCTGCTCAACAAGGTCAAGGCTGATTTTGAACCGACCACCAAGGTTGAATACGAACCGAAGATGGAAGGCAAACAAATGATCATGATTTTGGCCCCGAAATAGGCCATGTCAGATTTATGAGTTTGAAAACCCCGCCATATTTATCATGGCGGGGTTTTTCTATGCTGTTGCTCTCTGCAACAAAACTTTGGGCGAAAAGCCGGTGATCAGCGCCGTGCCCGTAATAATAAAGGCCGCGCCCACCAGACTGAGTGGCCCCACATGCTCATGCAGGATCAGACTCCCCCACAGAACACCAAAGATCGGCACCAAAAATGTGACCGTCAGGGCTTGCGCTGCGCCAATCTCATCGACCAACTTGAAATACAAAATATAGGCAATACCGCTGCACACCACCCCCAATAACCCAACGCACAACATGACCCACAGATTGGGCATGGCCACGGCTGGGAAAAATGGCGTGGCAGGCACCAAAACCAAGGTCGCCGCCCACATGCTGCCGTGCGCATTCGAGAAGGCATCGACGCTCTTGGCATGGCGCGAATAAAGCGCCGCCACCGCGTAGGAACAGGCGGCAATCAGGCCGGCCGCCACGCTGAGTAACGCCTTGGGCGTCAAATGCCCGGCATCAAAGCCAACGAGAATAGCGACACCTGCAACGCCTAATCCCAGCCCCGCAATTGTCTTCATGGATAAGGGGGTGCGCGTCCATACGGCCCCCAAAACTGCGCCCCAGATCGGTGAGGTCGCATTCAACACGGACATCAAAGACGCAGGCAATGTCTCCGCCGCCCAGGCAAACAATAAGAAGGGAAAGGCTGTGTTGAAAACGCCCAGAATCAGAAAATGCCGCCAATGCGCCTTCACAGGCAGGCGGCGCACCTGAATGAGCGCCACAACCAATAGAAACACCGCCGCTAAGGCTACACGAATCTGGATCAACAAAACCGGCCCCAGAACGGGGGCCGCAATACGCATAAACAAAAACGATCCGCCCCAAATAGCGGCCAGACCGAAAAGCTTAACAAGACTCGACAGCGGCATAATAAACTCCTCACAATAGCTGCCACCTATGGCACAGCCCGCCCTTGTCGTCCCTCCGCTTCTTGTTGTTTGTTGTGTTCATTACGACGGTTTGTATTCGTCGTGTAGCACAATCGTAATCGCGCACATCATTCCCAAAATTCCGGCCCTTCGGGTATGCGGCTAAAGGCGATCTTGGCACCGACAAAGCCATGCAGTTTGGTGCGCGGCCCGATGGTGATCGCATCCTTGCCAAAACGCTGATTGAGCCCATCCAACGCGCCCAGTAACCGCATATGTTTCGCGTCTTCGTGCACCGATGGTGTCCAGCCAAACAGATCCGGGGCTGCTTCGGCGGGTATCATTGACATACAGGTGACGCCGATCTTCTTAATCTTTTGCCCCTCCAGCTTGCCGATACAGCTCTCCCAAAGCCCGTCCAGCGCCGCCAGTAATCGAAAACTGTCGGAGGTCACCGTAAAGCGCGCCTCGGCCTGCGCCCGCCCCGTCATACCGCGCACACTGAGATGCAGGCCCGCACAGCGATAGCCCATCCGACGCAGGCGTGACCCGCATTTGGCTGTCAAACGCCGCGCCACGCCACGCGCTGCCGTCGCCTCACGCAAAAGGGCAGGCAAAACATGCGAATGGCTGATCGAAGACCTGACCGTCTCGATCTCCGGCGGATCAATGCCGTGGATCGCATAGCCGAAATTTTCCCCCGTCACCCCGCCCCATATCTGGCGCATGCGTGACGGCGACTGCGCCCAAAGCTGAGCCACATCAAAAATACCGGCGCGATTCAGCCGGCCCTTCATCGCCGCACCAATCCCGGCAATGTCATCAATCTCGATATCCAGCAAGGCACCGGGCAGGGCGTCCATGCGCAGGACGGTCAGGCCCAGCGGCTTTTTCATATCGGCCGCCGTCTTGGCCAGCAGTCGCGACGGCGCAATGCCCACAG
>JBAWDM010000165.1:0-8162 GCA_049590735.1 Asticcacaulis sp.
GCACATTGAACAGTTGCGGCAACTCATCCAGACTGGTCTTGCGGATAAAGCGGCCGACCGGGGTGACGCGCGGATCGCCCTTTGTGACCTGCTGCTGGGCGGTGTGATCCGTCAGATGGGTGTACATGGAGCGGAATTTCCACACCAGAATGGTTTCATTATTGAAGCCGTGGCGGCGCTGGCGGAAAAAGACGGGGCCGGGGCTGTCCAGCTTGATGGCGATGGCGGTGGCGACCATGGCCGGCGCAAAGACGATCAGCGCCACAGTACCCACTATAAGATCCTGAGCACGTTTCAGCATGGCCTTGCGTTCGTCTTCGGAGATACCGGAGACGCGTGCCAGAGGAATGTCAGCCACACGCGACCACGCCGCCTTACGCGCATTATCGCTTTCGATATCCACAAACAGCGAGACTTCGTTGGGCAGGCTGCGCAGTTTTTCGATAATGGTTTTGACGCGGGTTTTGGCGGAGGTATCGAGGGCGACAACAATCTGATCGACATAGGGGGTGATCTTATGCGTCAGCAGGGACTGGACGTCGCCAAGAACCGGCACGCCGGAAATGGCATGCGGGTTGCGCGCTAAGCGATCATCGAAAATACCCAGAATATTGACATTGCGCTCTGTGAGGGCTGTCTCGACCAGCTTTTCGGCATGTTTTGTGGCCCCGACAATGATAATGCTGGGGATCAGCTTGCCCTGACGGCGCCAGCGCTCGATCAGCTTCCACCACAACAGGTGCAGGGTGATGAAGAAGGCAAAGCTTAGGGCCGCCCAGCGCAGAAGCGCATTTTTAACGGCATAATCATTGATCGAAAAGCCGGCCAAGACATTGCCGACACCATAGGCGGCAGCGAAAACGCAGAACAGCTTAATAGCATGCGGCCAGATGCGGCCCTTGCGCCCAAAACGGTAAAGACCACTGGCATACAGCATCCAATAGAGGGCTGCGGTTGAGGCAATAAAAGGCAGCAGATTGCCAAAAGGGCTGGTGAAAAAGCCGTCAGGGGCGACCGCATGGGCAAAAACCAGCGCGAAATAGATCAGGGCCAGCAGATCAATACTGCGAAAAAGGCGCACAAACATGTCGCCACTGCGCCGCTTACGGGTCGATATCAGCTTTTCCGGACGGAACGGCCCCCGGCGATCCTTAGGATCGGCCGCGCGGCTGTGGGCGACAGTCGCGTTTTTCAAGGTGGTGTGGGGCAGGGCGGCGTTCATGATCTCTGAAAGGTTTGCGTAGATTTTCATGATATGGCTTACAGGACTTGGCTTAGGCTTCAGTTAACAGGCAGCATTAATTTATGCGTTTTACGACCGGTAACAACTTTAGGTTGATATTTATTAAAGCGCAGGTTTGGGTTCGCCACTTTTTACGGGTTTTCTGAGACAAATACGCAGGCAGGTGTGAAACGGTTTACGAAAAAAGCCTGTGCAAGTTTTCGCAAACAGCGTTGCGTTTCAAAAAAGAACACGCTAAGTGAGCGATAACGGAGACGTGGCCGAGAGGCTGAAGGCACTCGTTTGCTAAATGAGCGTACCCCCAAAAGGGTACCCAGGGTTCGAATCCCTGCGTCTCCGCCATTCCCTTTTTTTCATATTCCCGGCACAGAATCCATCGGAGACGTCAGGTCTGCGCAGGTGTCGCGAGGGGCTGGTTTGCAAAGGGTTTGAGCGGTTCTCGCCGTTCCGCCGCCTGAAAATGCGACTCGCTGAATGATCCGACTTATTAGGTGTGAAATATTTTTTCCTTATAAAAAAATGAGCCAGTTGATATCGCTTATGACGTGCAAGAGGATGTGACGCACTTGCAACGCACAGGGGAAACAGGGGGCTATTTTTTTGAAGAATCTTTGAGAAAAATTAAGAGCTGGGGATTCTGATAACGGTAAAATAGGCAGGGGTAAGCCCAAGGAAATTATGGAAAGTATAAAATAATTTATAATTATTATTCAATAGGTTGTTTGATATTTTCAGTTAAGGATTCTTGTTTTGGGACTTAAGGCTATGTGTGGCATTACGATCCGATGGCTTCGGCTTTATAAGTATCATTATTGCAACAAAATTACATATATTTAATTAAGCGGCCAAACTTAGATTGCGTTCAAAATAAGCCTAGGTATTGTCTGATGAATAATGCGGTTCTTATAAAAAAGAGTGGCGGCGTAAGCCAAAAACTCTCAGGGCCCATCATAAAAGCCAAAGGGAGGTTATCAGCAGGATCAGTTACGGGCGTATGAGTCCGTACATAACGGCCGTGAATTATCCGAAAACGTTTTTGTTTTGCCTCCGGGTTTATAATCCGGCGGGATTGCTATCGGCATAATTTCCCAACGCTTCAAATTCGACTCTAAAGTGAAAATAAACGGGGACTAAATAATGAAATCAAAATCAGTAATCTACAGCCTGTTGTTGGGATCGACCGCTATGGCGGCCGCTATGTCCTATACAGCGGCTTATGCGCAGGATGCTGCGCCGGCGGCTGAGCCTGCAACTTCAGACGCAGCCCCTGCGGACGATACACAGGTGGTTGTGGTTACGGGTATCCGTAACGCGCTTCAGTCGGCTGCGGCTATCAAGCGCAAGGCCAACACATTTGTGGATTCGATCACGGCTTCGGACGTTGCGGCTCTGCCCGACCTGTCCGTCGCTGAAGCTCTGGCCCGCGTGCCGGGTGTGACGGTTACGCGCTTTACCCTTGGCGGCAGTCCTGACTTCCCATCACCCGAAGGTCGCGGTAACCTGATCCGTGGTCTGGGTTTTGTGCGTTCGGAATTCAACGGTCGTGACGCCTTCTCGGCAAACGGCGGTCGTTCGCTTGACTGGTCCAGCATTCCGCCGCAACTCGTTGGCGGTGTTGACGTTTACAAGAACACCTCGGCCGATCTGGTTGAAGGCGGTATCGGTGGTACGATCAACCTGCGCACGCTCGAGCCTTTCGATCGTAAGGGTTATTACGCGGCCGTTTCGATGGACCTTAACTACGGCGATCTGGCTAAGAAATTCTCGCCATCTTATAATGCGGTTATCGGCAATCGCTGGCAGACCGACATTGGTGAATTCGGCCTGATGGCGTCGCTTTCGACCTCAAACCTGAAGTCAGGCTATAATGGCTGGCAACAGCCTGCGCCCATCCCGCGCGGCGCCAACACCGGCAACCCGACTGACACAAACGAGAGTTCCTCTGTAACTGAAATCGTTCCGGGCAAGACTGTGGGTGCCATCGAAGGCTTCCAGCTGCGTTCCAGTGATATCAATCGCGACCGCAGCAGTGCCTATCTGGCAGCGCAGTGGAAAAACGATACGATGCGTCTGACCGGTAAATATATCCGCGTTGAAAACAAGACGGAAAGCCTTGAGCATACGCTTGAGTCCTTCCCTGACGGCGGCAACAACCAACGTTATTCTGTCACGGACGCGACATTCGATAACAGCACGGGCGCTCTCAACAGATGTAACGTGCCGGCCGCCACGTCTGCCACGGCCATTCCGTTCCGCGATGTGAACTATTGCGAAACCCTCTTCCCGGTCGACGGTGGCTATATGACCTCTGGTCTGGTCACGAATGATTTTGATGGCTGGATCGGCGCCCATGGCCTGGGCGTAAATGTTCTCGGTATTGGTAAAACAGAAAAGACCGTTACCGAAGATTTGAGCCTGAACTTCAAATGGCGTCCGACCGATCGTTGGTATCTTGAGCTTGATGCGCAAAAGACCAAGGCGTCTGCTACGTCAAACGAAACCTGGGGTGGCTCGCAAACCTATGCTCAGGCCTTCATTGTGCCGGGTCTTGATGATCCGAAGGTTACTCTGACGGTTGATCCGCGTACGCAAATCAGTCCTAGTCAAATTCCTGATCGCGTCTTGATCTCTACAAATCCAAATGTATATGCGTATACGCCTCCAAAGCAAACCAGCACATATGATCCGAATGCGGCTTTCTGGCTCTATGCCGGTGATGGTCACCACGACGGTACGGGTGAGCTGACGCAGTTTAAGGCTGATGCACAGTATGACTTTGCTGGTGACAGCTGGTTTAAATCGGTGAAGTTTGGTGTACGTTCTACCGAGCGTAGTCAGACAGACGCCAATGCCGGCGTTAACTGGTCCGCTGTCGCGCCTGCCTGGCAGGGTAAAGGGATTGGCTTGTTCTCAACCGAAGCCACGCCTGCTTATGAAACTGTAGATTTTGCCGGTTTCTATCGTAAGGGTGTTCTTCAGGGGCCAAACACTAAGTTCCTGGCCATCCGGTCTGACTTGTTGATGGACCCGGTCGCGATGCGCGACTATATCAGAAACGAACCTACCTTTAACGACGCAGATGGTACCAACAGAACCGGCTATACGCCGCAACTCAACGAAGACGGCACAGCCCGTTACGATCCGGCTCTGATTTCGGACGTTACTGAAAAGACAAACAACGCCTATATCATGTTGAATTTCGGCAAGGAATTCGCCAATGGTATGTCGGTGGATGGTAATTTCGGCGTGCGTTATACCGAGACAACGTTGGATTCGAACGGCTTCATGGCCTATAATTCCATCGGTGCCGGCAATGCCGATGAGCAGACACCTGCCGTTGATGAGAATGGGGTTGTTAAGCGGACTCCGGATGCTGAATCGCACGACTCCATTCAAGATTTCCTGCCGGAAACAACGACTTATCTTTGTCCGGCATTGGCTACCGCACCAATCACGGCAGCAGATACCGCGAATGGCTTCAATGAGGCGAACAAACTGTCGCGTGCCTGTCCTTCGGGCACTGTCGGCAAGTCTGAAGTGCGTACGGTTTCTGTAAATGACTCGCATTACTTGCCGTCGTTTAACCTTAAGTGGAACCTCAATTCGGAAATGCTGATCCGCTTTGGCGCCAGCCAAAATATCAGCCGTCCGAATATTCAAGACATGCGTGCCGGACAGGTTACATCCGCGGTCACCACCCGGACTTCCTATCCTGATATCAAGGAATGCGTGCCTGTTGCTCCGGCAACGACCTGCGTAGAGGATCCTTTGCTTGGTATTGATCGCGGTGCACAGAACATCTCGCTCGATCAAATTCGTATTACCGGTGGTAATCCGAACCTGAAACCAACGACGGCCAACAGCTACGATCTGTCGTTTGAGTGGTACTTCAAGGGCGGTACGGTTTCGGCCGCAGTCTTCCAAAAAGATTTGAAGAACATCATTCAGGGGGGCAGCGTCAACGAGGGTTCAATCACCCTTGATGGCAAGACGGTCAGTGTTGTTTATGGCGGTAAAGTCAATCAGGATAGTGCCTCGATTAAGGGGGTAGAACTGGCTTACCAACAGTTCTATGACTTCCTGCCTGGTATCTTCTCTCACCTGGGTGTCCAAAGTAACTTTACCTATATTGACGCTACCGCGACACCACCTCCGGCATTTATTGATGCCGATGGTAACGGTGTAGCCGATGACTTCAACACCATCTACCGTTTCGGTGTGGATAATCTGCTGGGTCAATCGAAGTATATCTTCAACTTCGTTGGTATCTATCAGGATGCCAAGTGGGAAGGTCGTCTGGCTTATGCCTGGCGCGACGAGCAACTCCAGACCTATCGTGATTACATCACTGGGGACCCGCTCTTTATCAAGGCCTATGGTAATCTGGATGGTTCGATCAAGTACAACATCAATCGCCAACTGCAAGTTAGCTTGAATGCGTCTAACATCTTGGATACCAAGACGAAGGCAGAAGTTCAGGTTAATCCGAACGGTGACCGTGTTGACCGCTTTAGCTTCCTGAACGATCGTCGCTTCGTTCTTGATGTTCGCTGGCAGTACTAAGTCGCGTATAATGAGCAAGGAGCGGATTTACGTCCGCTCCTTGTTTCATTTTATTTAACGTGAGTGCTTAACGACGGGTCTTGATTTTTCAGGCGTTTAAATTTTACCGTCACCGAATATGAAATCTTATGGTTTATTCGGTCTCACGTAATTTTTTAAAAAGAGGACGTACATCATGCGAAAATCTTTAACCTTGATGCATGCTTTATTGTTGATGGGCGCGGCCACAATGGTTGTGCCCAATATCGCTTTGGCGAAGGCTGCCTACCGTGAAGCCAGTGCTAAGGACATAGTGGGCTGGACAGCGACCCCCACTGATAATGGTCGTTATGTCGTAACTTTTACCGGTGACACCCGTATGAAGGCCGAGAAGGTAAAAGCCTATGCGTATTTACGCGCGGCTGAACTGACTAAAGAGTCCGGTAATGAATGGTTCGCTGTGTTGAGTTCTAAAACTCAGCCTGCGGTTTCCGGGGCGGGTGCTGATATTGCCAGTCACGGTGGTTCATTTATGGGCAATGGCCCATCAGCCAGCTCTGGCGCGGGTTCTGATGTTTCAGCAGGTAACGGCGGGGGTAACTCAAGCGTTCCGAACGGGCCCACCAATGGTGGTTTCGGCGGTGGCGGTGATATTCCGGGCCAGGTTCTTGAGCGTTGGGGTGCAAAGACCAATCTGCAAACTATCCTGATTATTCAACCGGGTAAGGGCGATCAGGCGAGTTTCCCAGGTGCAGTCAGCCAGCCGGAAATTTTTGCGGCCGAAGATACCATTAAGACTATCAAGGAAGCTGTAAAATAATGTGACGGGGAAGGTCGCTGTGCTGCCTTCCTGTCTGTCTTTAGTTTACTTACACAACATGCCTCACCTTTGAAGCTTTGGCTTTGAAGGTGAGATTTTTTTGCCGGTTATCAGGATAAGCCTTGTGGGGTTACCTGAGTTTTGCGCGTATATGTGGCACGCAGGCGACTTGCATTTAAATATGGTTCTATAAAGCGCTATGCGTCAAATTGCACCTTTACAGGGGGGGCAAAAAACGGTTGTCTGGGAGAGCCGTGTTATGCAATCGCCTGCGGGTAAGGGGTGATCTCAGACCGGCGAGTTTGCAAAAGGCTGCGCATAAGGCTTACAATATATAAGGCTGGCGACAAGACCGGCAATCCGGGAAAGAAGATCAGGTTATGGATGTTGAAATGCATGAGATCGGGGTTTCGCGGTCGCGTGTCATCGTCATTGATAATTTTCTCGAAGATGCCAGACAGGTGATTGAGGCGGCAGCGGCCCTGGCGCCTTTTCCGCCTGAGGGCGATACCGCCTATCCCGGCAGACGGCGTCAGATATCGCCTGATGATGCAGCCTGCGCCTATGTGATGAAGGCTTTGCAGCCTCTGGTGCCGGTTATTAACAGATGTTTTGGCGCGCCGTCCTTTTCTGTGGTTGAAGCCAGCTTTTCAATGGTGACGACCCGTCCTGAAGCGTTGCAGGCGGTCCAGCGTGTGCCGCATTTCGATTGTGATGACCAAAGCGTTTTGGCGGTTCTGCATCACCTGCATGATATTCCGGCAACGGGTACGTCCTTTTATCGCCATAAGGCAACGGGAATTGAGCGGGTAGGCCCGGCAACGGCCGCTGCCATGCGTGAGGCCTTACGCGCAGAGGGCACGCGCCCGGCACGGGCCGAAACCGGCTTTGTCGGTGAGACCGATGAGGTGTTTGAGAAGATTTTCTCAGTCGAAGGCCGTTTTAATCGTCTGGCCATCTATCAGGGCTGTTTGCTGCATTCCGGTATTATTACCCCAGGCTTTGACTATAGCAGCGATCCGCGTACCGGGCGGCTGACCGGTAATCTGTTTGTCCGGATGAACGGGGCTGTCCAATGATAAATAATATGACCAGCAGGGAGCAGGATTGAGATGGAGGCACATCCTGAGGCGATTGAGAAAATCTGTATATTGGGCGGCGGGACGGCTGGCTGGATGACGGCGGCAGCCCTGTCGCATAAGCTCAAAGGTCTGCCGATCTCTATTACCCTGATCGAATCGGATGAGATCGGCACGGTGGGGGTGGGTGAGGCGACCTTGCCGGCTATCCGCAGCTTTAATCAGACTTTGAATATTGATGAGGCCGCTTTTATGCGCGCCACTGAGGCCACCTTTAAGCTGGGCATTGAATTTTGCAATTGGGGGCGGGTGGGTGATTGTTACATCCACCCCTTCGGAGACTATGGCGAAAAGATCCATGACTTGCCATTTTATCAGTACTGGCTGCGTCTGCGCGAACTGGGGGATGCGCACCGGCTGGATGATTATGCTTATTCTGTCATGGCCGCTGAGCATAACCGGTTTCGTCATCCGGTCA
>JBAWDM010000166.1:0-26148 GCA_049590735.1 Asticcacaulis sp.
ATATAGGCCGGATACGTGATCTCTGTAAGGCCTGCGCACTTGAATGGGCGAAGCAGGAGGAGGTGCGCTCAAGCAGCGAAGCGGTAGCGCAAGGGGAGACGCGCTAATGGCACAATTGTTGATCGAACTCTTCTCCGAAGAAATTCCAGCCCGTATGCAATTGGGTGCGGCGCGTGATTTTGAACGCCTGTTTGGTGCTAAATTAACGGCTTCGGGGCTGACCTATGAGGCCATCAGGGCCTATGTCGGCCCGCGTCGTCTGGCGCTGGTGGTTGATGGTTTGCCTTCTGAAACCGCCGCCGTATCCGAGGAAGTCAAGGGGCCCAAGGAAAGCGCACCGGAGCAGGCCATGGCCGGTTTTCTGCGCAAGGTCGGCCTGACGCAGGATCAGCTGGTTTTGGAAAATGGCGTGTGGATGGCGCGGATTGAAAAGCCTGGTGTTAAAACGGCTGAGGTTCTGGGTGAGATGCTGCGTGAGGTTATCCTCAGCTTTCCATGGCCGAAATCCATGCGTTCGGGCAGCAGCACCTTCCGTTGGGTGCGTCCGCTAAAACGCATTCTGTTTCTGTTTGACGGGCAGGTCATTCCATTTGAACTCGAAGGTCTGACGGCGGGGAAGGTGACAGAGGGCCATCGTTTCTTGGGTTCAAATCAGCCTTTAGAGGTGAGTGATTTTGCTAGTTATCAGAAGGTTTTACGCGATAATTCTGTGATTTTAGATCATCTCGAGCGCCAAGCTATTATTCTTGAAAAGGCGCGCTTAGTGTGTGCTGAGGCTGGTTGCGAACTGATCGAAGACCAAGGTTTGCTTGAGGAAGTGGCGGGGCTGAATGAGTTCCCTGTGCCGCTATTAGGCAATATGGATCCGACGTTCCTGACCTTGCCGCCTGAAGTCATCAAGACCTCGATGCGTACGCACCAGAAGTATTTCGCTGTGGGTAAGCGCGTTTCAAATGATGAGTTTCCGGGATTCAGAACAGTTCCGGGGGCGAACGATATTGCTTATCTGGAAGCTGGTAATTTACCGTTGAAAATTCAACCGCATTTCGTCATCACCTCGAATATGCAGGCTGTTGATGGCGGCACAGAGATAAAACGCGGCAATGCTAAAGTCTTGTCGGCGCGTCTATCGGATGGCGTCTTCTTCTGGAAGGAAGACAATCGCCCAGGAAAAGGGCATGACAATTTCGATCAATGGTTGACGAAGCTGGAGGGCGTGACCTTCCATGCCAAGCTTGGCACTATGAAGCAACGCGTGGCCCGTCTGGAATCGCTGGCGGCGGCAATCGCACCGTTGATGTCAGCAGAGCCAAAACTGGCAACCGAAGCCGCCCGTCTCGCCAAGGCCGATCTGGCCTCTTATATGGTCGGGGAATTTCCGGAACTGCAAGGGATAATGGGCGGCTATTATGCCGATGCGGCCGGATTAAATCCCGACATAGCCAATGCCATTCGTGAACATTACAAGCCACAGGGCCCTTCGGATTCCGTGCCGGAACATGCCGTCAGCGCGGCTGTGGCGCTGGCCGACAAGCTGGATACATTGATTGGCTTTTTTGCCATTGATGAAAAGCCGACCGGCTCAAAAGACCCGTTTGCGCTGCGCCGTTCGGCCTTGGGCATATTGCGTATTTTACGTCAGCATAAGGTGCGTGTCTCGCTCAATAAGCTGGCCGGCTTCTGGTATCAGACCCTGCTGACTTATGCCGGTCAGGATCGCGCCGTCTATGTCGACACGGAAAACTGGCGTGGCTCAGCAGGCCCACGTGTGCGCGATGGTCATGGCGAGATTTTTGACAACTATCTGCGTGATTTCAAACAGGGCCTGCTGGAAAGCCCGGTATGGGTCATCCCGACCGATCGCGATTATGATCTCGATATTCTGTACGAACATGTGCCCAATGTGCCGGACGTGGAAGGTGCCTTGCTGAGCTTCCGTGCCTGTCCTGCTGTATCGGTTGAATTTATCGACTTTATGCGTGACCGCCTGAAGGTGCAGCTAAAGGATGATGGCATCCGCTTTGATGTGATCGAGGCCGTCTTTGCTGTGCCGGATGACGATATTGTGCGCTTGACCCAAAAGATTTCGGCGCTGGATGCGGTGTTGAAAACGCCACAAGGCGAAGACCTGCTGGCGGCTGATAAACGCGCCGCCAATATCTTAGCCGCCGAAGCCAAAAAGGGCGCCCTGCCCAATGGGCAGCCACAGGCCTTTGGTGACGCGCCCTCTGTTGAAACCGACCTGCTCACGCAACTGAATATCACCAAAAGAGAGGTGCGTGACGACCTGTTGGCTGAAAATTACATTGACGCTTTACACAGGATTGCTGCACTGCGAAAATATGTCGACGCGTTTCTGGACGGTGTTCTGGTCAATGCCGAAGATGCGGTGGTTCGGGCTAACCGGTTGCTGATCCTGCAGGCGGTGGGTGATTTATCAAGTGGTGTTGCTGATCTGAGTAAAATCACCTAGAGGGGCATAAGAAGGAAGTCACAAGAACTTCCTAAATTGTATGATTTAATTGTCGAATTGCTTACAAGTGAAAAAGGGAAAGTTCATGTCAAAGCACTGGGTTTACGCTTTCAGAGCCGGAAAGGCCGATGGCAACGCCACTATGAAAACGCTTCTGGGCGGCAAAGGGGCCAATCTAGCCGAAATGTCGTCTTTGAACCTGCCGGTTCCGGCGGGATTTACCATCACCACTGAGGCCTGTGTGCATTATTTTAAAAATAATGACACCCTGCCGGACGGCTTAGAGGCTGAGGTCGAGGCCGCTCTGGCTGATCTGGAAAAATCTACGGGCAAGGGTTTCGGCGAAGTTGCTAACCCATTGCTGGTGTCAGTACGTTCCGGTGCGCGGGCCTCTATGCCGGGCATGATGGACACCGTGCTTAATCTGGGCCTGAACGACGAAACAGTTGACGGCTTGGCGACATTGACCGGTGATCGCCGCTTTGCGATGGATTGCTATCGTCGCTTTATTACCATGTATTCGAATGTCGTGCTGGATGTGTCGCACCACAGCTTCGAAGACATTCTGGATGATCACAAAGACCGTCTGGGCGTTTCCGTCGATACGGATATTGCCGCTAAGGACTGGGAAAAAATCATTGCCGACTATAAGGCGATGGTGAAATCGGAACTGGGCTATGATTTCCCGCAAGACCCGAAGGCGCAGCTTTGGGGTGCGGTTAAGGCTGTGTTTGATTCCTGGATGAATGACCGCGCCAAATTCTATCGCAAAATGCACGACATTCCCGAAGACTGGGGCACGGCCGTCAATATTCAGTCGATGGTCTTTGGCAATATGGGCCTAACCTCGGCGACCGGCGTGGCCTTTACGCGTAACCCATCGAATGGTGATGCGGACCTGTACGGTGAATTCCTGCTCAATGCGCAGGGCGAAGACGTTGTAGCGGGTATCCGCACGCCTCAGGCCCTGACCAAAAAATCGCGCGAAGCCATGGGTGAAACGACTCCTTCAATGGAAGAGGCCCTGCCGGAGGTGTTTGCGCAGTTCAAAGCGACGGTCGACACACTGGAAAACCACTATCGCGACGTTCAGGATGTTGAATTTACGGTCGAGCAGGGCAAGCTCTATATGCTTCAGACCCGCAACGCCAAGCGCACCTCCAAGGCCGGTCTGAAAATTGCCGTCGATATGGCCAATGAAGGCCTGATCACCTCCGAAGAAGCTTTGATGCGCATTGATGCCATGACGCTGGATCAGCTTTTGCATCCGATGCTGGACCCCAAGGCCGAGAAACATGTCATCGCCAAGGGGTTGCCGGCATCACCCGGCGCGGCCTCGGGCAAGATTGTTTTTACGGCCGATGATGCTGTGCGCTTTGCGGCGGCCGGCGAAGATGTCATTCTGGTGCGTGACGAAACAAGCCCTGAGGATATTCACGGCATGCATGCGGCCCGCGCCATTGTGACGGCGCGCGGTGGTATGACCAGCCACGCCGCCGTTGTGGCGCGTGGCATGGGACGTCCTTGCGTTTCGGGCGCCGGTGAAATGAACATCTATGCCGAGCGCGGTGAGTTTGTATCGCGCGGCCAGACTTTTAAGCATGGTGAAATTATCACGCTGGATGGATCGACGGGTGAAATCATGAAGGGCGCCATCCGGATGATTGAGCCGGACTTTTCGGATGATTTCCACCAGATCATGACATGGGCCGATGAGCATAAGCGTCTGACCATTCGCGCCAATGCCGAAACACCGGCCGATGCCCGCACGGCGCTGGGCTTTGGCGCTGAGGGGATTGGCCTGTGCCGCACCGAGCATATGTTCTTTGATGAAGAACGCATTTCGGCGGTGCGCGAAATGATTCTGGCGGACGACGAAGCCGGCCGCCGCAAGGCGCTGGAGAAAATTCAGCCCATGCAGAAAAAGGATTTCACGGAACTGTTCGAAATCATGGACGGTTTACCGGTGACGATCCGCTTGCTGGATCCGCCCCTGCATGAATTCCTGCCGCACACAGCCGAAGATGTGGCTATGGTGGCCGAGACATCCGGTGTGGACGCCGACAAGCTATATAAACGCACTAAGGAATTGTCGGAAACCAATCCCATGCTGGGCTGGCGCGGCTGTCGTCTGGGTGTGACCTTCCCGGAAATCTACGAAAGCCAGTTACGCGCTATTTTTGAAGCCGCCGTCGAAGTGGCCGCAAAAGGCGACGCGCCGAAGCCGGAAATCATGCATCCTCTGGTCGCCACGCGCGAAGAGATGGCCTATCTGACGACCATGACCCATAAGATTGCCAAAGAAGTTTTTGCGGCAAAGGGTGAGACGGTCGCCTACATGGTCGGCACCATGATCGAACTGCCACGCGCCGCCCTGCTGGCCGACAAGCTGGCGGAAACGGCTGAATTTTTCTCTTTTGGCACCAATGACCTGACGCAAACCACCTATGGTATCAGCCGTGACGATTCGGGTCGCTTCCTGAACCCCTATATTGAAAAGGGTATTTTCGAAAAAGACCCGTTTGTCTCGCTTGATCAGGACGGTGTTGGCGCCCTTATTAAGATCGCTGCCGAAAAAGGCAGGACGCAGCGTCAGGACATCAAGATGGGCATTTGCGGTGAACATGGCGGCGATCCGGCCTCTATCGCCTTCTGTCACAATGTCGGTCTGGCCTATGTGTCCTGTTCGCCTTACCGCGTGCCGGTGGCGCGTCTGGCGGCGGCTCAGGCGGCGATTGCTGCCAAAGGATAGGTTACAAAAGCTGAATGAAAAAGCGGGAGTGCAGGTGATCTGCGCTCCCGCTTTTTTGCGTTTAAGCCCGTGGCAAGCTCAGGCCCAGAGATGGCCCAAAACGGAACTGGCCGTCATCATAGCTATAAAGCTCAGCCGGACGACCGCCAGTATCATCGCGCATAAGGCCGAGTGGCCGCACGAATCCGGTGCGTTCCAGTCCGCGCCGGAAATTTTGCTTATGCAGCCGTAAGCCTGTCAGGGCCTCAAGCGATTTTTGCAGTTCCAGAAGGGTGAATTGCGCCGGCATCAGTTCAAATATAATCGGACGGTATTTTAACTTGCCACGTAGTCGTGACAGGCCGGTCGCCAATATGCGGCGATGATCCGATGCCATGGGGTCGCCATTGGCACTATAGGTGGCGGTTAGTCCGTATTCGCGACAGGCTTCGCCGGTCAGGCGCGCGCCATAAAGCAGTTCATAGCGTTCCAGAACACGTTCTTCGTTCCAGTGTGCAAAGTCTTCGGGAAAAAGGGTCGTCACACGCCGCGTTCTCAGTGCGCGTTCACTGGCAGTTTCAGCCTTGGCGCCCCAGCGAGACAGCGTAGACCTCAGGGCTTCTATGTTAGGATTTATGTCCCCTTTGCGCCAGTCCTCCCACGGGAAAAAGCGATGAAAAGGCACCCACTTGGCGTCGAAACGCGCCTGAAAATCCGCCTCAGGTGTCAGGGCCAGATAGCCGATGGACACCACCCGGCCATCATCGGGCGCGGTGGCGGCAATGCCTTGTCGGCCATCATCGCCAAAACTGTAGAGTTGTTCGACATAGCCAATGTCAAAGCCGGTCTGTTCCCGCACAAAGGCACGCAGAGCCAGATCGAAGGTTCGGTGGTTTTGCGGCACAAAGGGCCCGGACGGCAGGGCAAAGGTCTCTTCACCATCGGGCAGGTTGAGGCAAAGAACCAGAGCCTCATTGTCCCGCACCGTCACAACCACAGCCGATAGTTCGATGATCAGATTCATGCGCCTGAATTGTCCATGGCCATAAGATGATGAAAACGCGCCATAAACGCCTCACGCGCCTGTCTGTCCGACAGGGGCACAAGTCTTATATCATACCCCTTTGGCGGTTCTCCGAAATATTGTCGTGCCTCAGTGTCACTGAAACCGGCCAGTTGCACGGCCTCAAAATAGGCACAGGCATGATCGGCCTGCTTAATGAGTGTTTTGACCGGCGCAGGGATGAGTGCCGGCAGCCCAAACCGTATATGGATCGCCTGCTCGAGATGATCTTCGAAGCGCCGGTAATCCAGACCGAGGGCAGTTTTAAACGGCGAAATCATGTCGCCGATAACATATTCGGCCGCATCGTGCAGCAGGGCCATAAGGCGATGGGCGGTGGTGATGTCCGGTTGAATGTAGGCGCAGATATCCTCCACAATCAGGCAATGTTGCGCCACGCTGAAGCCATGATCCCCAAGGGTCTGGCCATTCCAGCGGGCCACCCTGGATAGCCCCAGCGCTATGTCTTCGATTTCAATATCTATGGCCGCCGGATCGAGCAGGTCGAGTCTGCGACCGGACAGCATACGTTGCCAGGCGCGCGGCGCCACAGGCTGAAATTTAAGGCTTTTTGTTTGTTTTGGCGGTGTGACGGGCATTGTATTTCTTAATTAAACGCAAAACCGGACTGTCGCATCGGGTTTTTATCTCAAAAAGGTATATAATGATAACAGGATCACGCCGTCAGGTCTTATGATAAGCGTGATTAGTCACAAGAAACAGGAGGCGATAATGACCAATAACACTGTAAGAAGCCAGGCTTGGGCGAGGATCAGCGTGCCTGTCAGTGGAGCGGTCACCGAAGCTTTGGCACTTGAACTGGCCGCGGAAATTGCCACCACCTTTGAAGCGCAATTGAATGTCCTGTTCACGCCGCCCGATCCGGCAGAGCTTGCACCGTGGCTTGGCGAAGGCTTTATGGGCACCGTTCAGATGTCGACCATGGAAAGTCTGAAATCAGCTGCCGAAGAATCTGAGCAGGTGGCCCGTCAGCAATTTGCTGACCTTAACTGTCCCACCAAGACTTTTACCGTGCTGAATTCACCGGTCTGGCAGGATTTGGCTCTGGAAACGCGCCTGTCCGATCTGATGGTTTTTTCTGAACTGAGCGCGCGTGGTCAGGGCATGTTGTCCGAAGCCTTTCAGCAGGTGTTAATGGAGGAGCGCGCCGCCGTCTTTATTGCGCGCAAACCCTTTGACATACAGGGCACTGCCGTTGTGGCCTGGGATGGCAAGGAGCCATCGTCAAGGGCGGCCAGACGCTCTGTGACCCTGTTGAAAAAAGCCTCAAAGGTTGTGATTGTTGGCGCGCAATCGGGTGACATGACGCCTGACCTCAACCGGCTGGCCAGCTATTATGCGGCGCATGGCCTCAATGTAGAAGTGGATGAGCTGGGTAAGGGTGATATCTTGCCGCTTCTGGTGGAAGCCAATGAACGCCATAAGGCAGACTATATGGTCGCCGGTGCGTTCGGGCGTTCACGCCTGCGCGAATTTGCCTTTGGGGGCACGACCCGCGCGCTTTTGCAAAACACGCAGCTTAATCTTTATATGGCGCACTAAAGCGCTCCAGCAGAGCCTTATGCACATTATCCATAGCCGGTTGCCAACTGGTCAGGTCTGGCGGACTAAACAGACGCACTGACGGATACCAGGGATAATTGGCCTGCCCAAGAGCTGTCCAACATCCGGGCGTTGTCAGCATCCAGGTCGGCACGCCACAGGCGCCGGCAATATTGCTGGTTGCGTTTGATGGCGCGATGATCAGGTCCATAGCGGCGCACAGGGCGGCCAGATCATCCAGATCATCTTTAAGATTAATGGCTTGCGGGGTATGAAGACTATAGCCCCAGTCGCTCACCTGCTGCGTTTCTGCGTCTGTGTCGCCATATTGCAGATTGATAAAGCTGATATTATCCAGCGCCAGCAGGTTTTTCCATAATTTAAAAGGCGGGAAAAGGCGATCGCGTTGCGCGCTTTTGGTCAGGCTTTTCCACAAAATGCCGATCTTGGGCTTGTCGCTGATGGCGTTCATCTGGCCGCGCCAATAGGCCACCCGTTTCGCATCCGGTTTCAGATAGGCATTTTGCACTGGAAAATCCGTGATATCCTTGCGATACACCGGCAGGAAATCCCCCATCAGGGCCCAGAAATCTGCTGGATCACCGCTAAGCTCCGGGAAGCTGCGTTGCAAATGCCCGTCAATCGTTTGGGTGTGGTGCGCCACGACATGCGCATCGGGGAAGCTGCGTTGAAACAGGCTGACAAGTCGCGGTTCCACGCCCAGATCGAGACGCCCGTCCGGCCCCAGATCGCGGATGAGATCAGGCAGCAGGGAAGCAAATAAAACCTCATCGCCCAGCCCCTGTTCGGCACTGACCATGAGGTGTGTGCCCGCAAGCGGTTGATTGGCCAAATTCTGGCGGGAAGGCCAGCGCCGCGACCACAGATTATATTGCACCTCTTTTGTGGTGCCGTATTGTTCGCGCCCTTCATAGGCCTGCCAGCCACCAGGCAAATCCCCTGTGGCCAGCAAGGCCTGCGCGTAAGCAATGCGCGCACTGGCCTGATTGTCCGGTGACGTAAACTGGTTGAGGCAGGCGGCCAGATCGGCAAGGCCTGCCTGTCTGTCCGGTGTTTCCATCAACAGGCAACCGCGATTAAAACGGGCATGCAGATGGTCAGGATCAAGCCGCAGGGCCTCATTGAAAAAGGTCAGGGCATTGTGACAATCCCCCTGCGCGGCCATGATGGTACCCAGACCTTCCCAAAAAGCCGGTTCTTCGGGCATCTGGGCAATAACGGTTTTGAGGATATCGACGGCTTCGTCAAACCGTGACTGTTCGCGCAGGCTGGCCGCAAAACTGACTATGGTTTGTATATCATGCTGACCATTGGAGATGAGATGCGCATACAGCTTTTCCGCCATGGGCCACATGTTCAGGCGAAAGGCGAGATTAGCCAGACGGCCCGCGACCTCCTGAGAATCCGGTGTCAGCGCCAGGGCCGCTTCGTACGTGTTGAAAGCCTTGGGCAGATCGAGATGTGTCTCGGCCTCAACGGCCTCGGCCATCAGGGTTTGAAAATCAGCCATCTTCACTCAGAAAGGTTTCGCAGAGGGCTTTTTGCATGCGGTTCATGACAGGTGTCCAGTCGGTCAGCGATTCAGAAAAGAAGACACGCACCTTAGGATACCACGGGAAATGATCCGTCCCCAGACTGGTCCAGGTGCCTTCTGGCGAAACCAGCCAGATTTGCACACCGGCGGCCCCGGCAATATTGCTGGTGGCATTGGCAGGACAAATAATACAGTCCATGGCCTTGGTCAGGGCGCACAGATCATCCAGATCCATTTTCAAATCAATGCCCGGCGGCGTCCAGATATCCAGTCCCATCTCTTTGGCCTGAGCCAGTTCTTCGGTTGTGTCGCCATATTGCAGATTGACAAACTGAAGCCCCGGTGTGCGCAACACGGTTTCCCATTGTTCAAAGGGGGAGTAATAGCGGTCGCGGCGGGAATGCTTGACGAGGCTTTTCCACAAAATGCCAATTTTAGGCTTATCATTCAGATCGTTTAACAGGGTCTGCCAATAGGCCACGCGTTCGGGATCCGGTTTCAAAAAAGCCGGCGGATTGGCAAAATCACTGAGTTTTTTTCGATACACATTCAGGAAGTCACCCATGACGGCCCAGCCCTCATAGACCGACCAGTCCGGCATTTTTGGGAAAAGACGCACGGTCTGCGCCTGATATTTGGTGGTGTGATGATAAACGACTTCGGCCTCCGGAAAGCTGCGCTGAAACAGAGAGAGAAGTCTGGGTTCCACACCGATGCCGAGTTTTCCGTCTGGCCCAATATCACGCAGCAGATCGGGAATGAGATTGGCAAACATGATTTCGTCGCCCAGGCCCTGTTCCGCCGTGACAAAGACAGACCGCCCTTTAAGCGGGGCTGTGACATCCCATTTTGGGCGGTCTATCAGATAATGGACCCTTTCCGGCGAAACAATCTGATTGCGCGCACCATACCATTTCCAGCCCTCTTCGTATTCGCCGAGATTGAGGTAGGCGAAGGCAATACTGAGCTTGCAGGTCAGTATATTGGCGGTATCGACAAAATCCGACAGGGCCAGAAGCAGGTCGGCCAGCCCTTCGCGCACCTGACCGACCGCCACCTTGGCATTGCCGAGATTGTAGCGGGCATGAACATGACGCGGGTCATATTTCAGGGTTTCCTGATAAAAGAGGATAGCATTATCCATGTCGCCGGTCGCATTGACCACCGTACCCAGCGCATTCCACAATAAAGGGTTTGTCGGATTGGCATGGATGGCGTCCCGCAACAGGTCTATGGCCGCCTCCATCTGGCTGGATTCACGTAAGGTCGTGGCCAGATTGTTGATGCCTTCGATATTGCCCGGCTGTTTGGACAGGAAAAACCGGAAGAATTTTTCCGCCATGTCGGTCATGCCCATGCGATAGGCCAGACGACCCAGATCATTGGCTATATTCGGGTTTTCGGGCGACAGGCGCAGGGCGGTTTCATAGCAGGTGAGCGCAGTGGTGAAGTCATTGCACTTGTCACGCGCTACGGCCAGAACATGCCAGGCTTCCGGGCTTTTTTCATCTACGTGGAGGGCCAGAAGGGCCTGTTCACTGCCGCCCTGCCAGTCGCCGGTCTTAAAAAGGGCCAGAGCATCGCGCAGGAAACGGATCGTATCGGCCCGCTTGATGTGCTCGGTGGCCTCTGCCAGAAGGCGCAGGGCCTCACTGGAGCCGGAATCCCCCATAATCTGCGAGGCCGGATTTTTAGGCAGGGTCGGCCGGAAGGGCAGGGCTGTGTCTGTCAGCTTGGGTTTAAAATCGCCCGTCTGGGCCTTGTCAGCCATAACGGCGGGTGCAAAGCCTTTGCGACCTGACGATTTGGCGGATTTGGACATAAGGGGCTCCGTACAAGGGGACGTGCCTTTTTGTAAACAGAGATTCGCTTAAAACTCCCTAAAGAAATCTTTGGGTCGCCGTCAGGCGCAAGCGCAGGCTCCTGTCAGAGGATGTTTCGCCATCTCTTGAATAATCAATGATTCCGTATATCGTTTCAGGCATAGATTCACCTGAGGCCCTGCCGTGATCCATCTGCGTCCCGCCGTGCTTGAAGATGCGGAATTTCTGTTCAGGCTTCGTAATGATGCGGAGACACGACGGGCCTCCCTGCATACCGATGCGGTGTCATGGCCTGATCACACAGGCTGGCTTGACCGGCAACTCAAAGATCAGCCGGTCAAAATCTATATCGGCATGGCAGGCCATGAGCCTGTGGGAACCGTCAGGTTCGAATATGTCTCAACGGATCGCATCCTGTCATGGACGGTGGCCCCTGAGCATCGTGGCAAGGGCATAGGTAAGCCCATGGTCGAAGCTCTTATTCGAGGGCTGGCAGGCGGGCGGCTTAAAGCGCAGATTAAGCCGGATAATTTGGCTTCACGCAGGATTGCCGAATCCGTGGGTATGATGCTGGAGGGGCAGACTGATGCCTTGTGTGTCTATGTGCTGGAAAAATAGCGGGAATCCTATCCTGATTTAAAGCCCGGAAGTTTTTGATTTCAGCATAAGGGGCTTGTAAATATTTATCCTTAACCCTTTTCTTATGAAACCTGATGTTAACTCGAAGCGTGCATAGATGGACGACACAGGTCTGTCGCGTTTCGGCAGATAAAGAGGAATATACATGCCTTTAAAGCTCTCCCTGAAGCCCGGAGAAAAGTTTGTTCTGAACGGTGCTGTTGTGCAAAACGGCGATCGTCGCTGCTCTTTGGTGCTGCAAAACAAGGCGTCCGTTCTGCGCGAAAAAGATATTTTGCAGGAAAGCGATGTGACCTCGCCGGCGCGGCATGTCTATTTTCCGGTTATGATGATGTATCTCGATGAAGCCGGCGCTGATAAATATTACGATGAGTTTTTGCTGCGCATGTCCGAATTTATGGCGGTCATCGGCAATCCCGTTATTCTGGCGGAATGTGTCACCATTTCCAAAAGCCTGATGGCGCGCGAATTCTATAAGGCGCTTATGGGCTGCCGTCGCTTAGTTGAGTATGAAGACGAAAGATTAGGACATGTCGCTTAAGGCGTATCAGACGACTTCGCGTTTAGCCGAAGATCCGCGTCAAACTGAGTATCGTTTGTTTGGTCAGGTGACGCGCGCACTCATGGAGGCGGAAAAGCTGGATCGCAGCCAGATACGTGAACGTATGGACGCTCTGGATTGGAACCGTCGCATGTGGTCGCTGCTGGGGGCGGACTGTTCGGTTTCCGGCAATGGTTTGCCGGATCAGGTACGGGCCAATATTATCTCGCTGTCCATCTGGGTGAGTAAATACACCTCGCTCGTCATGCGAAATCAGGAAGATATTGCGGCCCTGATTGATGTGAACCGCATTATCATGCAGGGGTTGGCGCCTCAGCAGGAGGGACGCGAAGCCAGCTAAACTATAGTCTTTTTTAAGCCCGTTATATTCGAAATCCCGGCGCAGCAAAGTGCCGGGATTTTTTTATATGAGTGCACAAAACATGGCTAACGTGGGGTTAAAATTGCCGTCTGGGCAGGTTTTGCCGAAGCGGAATGCGCGCCCGCCTATGCGGGGGCGGGATTCGGCGTTTTGCAACTGAAATAAATCTAGTAATTTCAGGCGGTTGGCATAAATTTTTTGCACCCCAGGTCTGGCCTGCGGCTTGCTTTGGGAGGGTTAGCTAAAATGGCTCGGCGGCAAAAATGCCGCTTAAACATCCCCGACCAGAATGGAAAGGAAATCCGATGTCAAATGTATCGGTAAATACCAATGTGGGCGCAATGATTGCGCTGCAAAACCTTAACACAACCAACAGCCAGTTGCAGATGACGCAGACCCGCATCAATACGGGTCTGAAAGTCAGCAGCGCCAAGGACGACGGTGCCACCTTTGCAATCGCTCAGAGTCAAAGAGCGACCGTTGCGTCCCTTGACTCTGTGAAAGATTCGCTGGGGCGTGCGACATCCACTGTGGATGTGGCCATGTCTGCCGGCGAAAGCATCTCGGACATGTTGATACAAATGAAGGCAAAATTATTAGCGGCTTCTGATACGTCCCTGAACACAACCAGCCGTGCGGCGTTGAACAATGATTTTGTTGCCCTGCGTGACCAGATTAAAAAGACGGTTACGAATGCATCATTCAATGGCATCAATCTGCTGGACGGCAGCCTGCCCAGCTTGCAGGTACTGGCCAATTCAGAGGGCACCTCAAAACTGACGGTGGCGGCTCAGACCCTTAATCTGGGCGGCACAACGCTCACCCTGAGTTCGGCGGCTACTTTTACCACGGCAACAAATGCCTACAGCCTGCTGGCGACCCTTGAAACGTCGATTGGCAATCTGTCGGGTGTTTTGGCGCAGTTGGGGACCTCATCCAAGGCCGTCGATGCGCATGCCACCTTTATTTCCAAACTGCAGGATTCAATTTCGGCAGGCATTGGTAATCTGGTTGACGCCGATCTGGCGAAGGAAAGTGCTAAATTGCAGGCGTTGCAGACAAAGCAACAGCTCGGCATTCAGGCCCTGGGTATCGCCAATCAGGCACCACAACTGGTGCTTAGCCTGTTTAAATAAGCCTCTGATGCCGGGACGGGTTTACGCCTCTCCCGGCTTTTCTTTGTCCGGCCGCGCGCGGGCGGCACATCTTGCCGGATGGCCCGGCAAAAAATACCTATAAGGCGGGTGTGGGCGGCAACATTTACCGGGTCAATACGTGGTAAATGCATGTTTAAAATCAATTTTTACAATAATTTATAAGAAAATCACGCAGTCAGGCACTTTGGCCTCCGGCTTGCAGTGAGCATAGCAGGCAAAATGCCGCCGATAGACAAAATGTCATCGGTTCATCTAGATAGAAAGACTAGACCAATGCCCGTGAATAGCATTAACACCAATGTGGGTGCCCTCGTTGCCCTGCAAAACCTCAACAAAACCAACGCCGACCTGCAAACAACTCAAAACCGCATTAACACCGGTTTGAAGGTTGGCAGCGCTAAGGATGACGGCGCAACTTGGGCTATTGCTCAAAACCAACGTTCGCAAGTGTCTTCGCTTGACGTTGTTAAGGATTCCCTGTCGCGCGCCACTTCGGTTGTCGACGTGGCCTCTTCGGCCGGCGAATCCATTTCCGACATGCTGACTCAACTGAAGGCGAAGGCGCTGGCCGCTTCCGATACTTCACTGAACACGTCGAGCCGCGCTGCTCTTGACGCCGATTTCAAATCCATCATCGGCCAAATCAGCAAGACCATCTCGAACTCTTCGTTCAACGGCATCAACCTGCTTGACGGCAGCAAGTCCAGCATTACGGCTCTGGCCAATGCAGACGGCAGCAGCGTCTTGACGGTTGCCGCTCAGACTCTGGCTCTGCAAACGGATGGTTCCGGCTCTGTGATCACCCTGTCTTCGGGTGCTTCGCTGAGTTCGGCTACGCATGCCGGTTCCTTGCTGGCGACTTTGGATACGTCGATTGCAAACGTATCTTCGTCTTTGGCTAACCTCGGTACGAACTCGAAGTCTCTGTCGAACCATGCTGACTTTGTTGGCAAGCTTCAGGACTCGATCACGGCCGGTATCGGCAACCTGGTCGACGCCGATCTGGCTAAGGAAAGTGCCAAGCTGCAAGCTCTGCAGACGAAGCAACAACTTGGCATTCAGGCTCTGTCTATTGCCAACCAGTCCACTTCGACTGTCCTGAGCCTCTTCCGTTAATACGGCCTTATAACCGTAGGATAAGGGGAGGCGGGACATGTGTTCCGCCTCCTTGCTCATTTATAATCCCGCTATACAGAGGGCGTCGCACGAAGAACCTCGTGGGCGTATCATGGAGATGATCAATAATGTATTGAGCTTTCCTCAAACCAACGATACTGCGCCAGTCCGGCCGGCCGTTGATTTAACAAAGGAAATAGCAAGCACCAGTGCCAGTGAGCGTAGTAAAAATGAAACCGGTAACGATGCCTCGCAAAAGCAGGCAAAAGCGCCGACCGAGCCTTATCAACTGCGTCTGACCGTAGATAAAGACCCTGAGACCGGCCAATGGATTTATCGTGCCATTGACCGTTATACCGGCGAAGTAGTGCGTGAAATGCCGCGTCAGGAGCTTGTCGCTCTGAGGCAATCCTCTACTTACAAAACGGGTTCTGTTATTAAAACTGACGTCTAAAAGCGTTTGAAGTCTGTAATAGTCTGCTTATCCACTGTGCATTTCTGTATGCGCGGTAAAAGTCGTTTGCTCATGTTAACCTTTTGCTTACCATAAAGGTTAACAATTTGCTGAGTCGGCGTCTTTATAGAAGGTATTGCGGTCATGACAGTTAGCGTCCACACGAACACCTCCGCAATGATTGCATTGCAGAACCTGAATGCAACCAACAAAAATCTGGAAGGTGCTCAGCAAAGAATCAGCACGGGTCTGGCCGTATCCTCAGCAAAGGATAATGCGTCGGTCTATGCCATCGCCCAGGAGCAACGCTCGGATCTGGGGGGGCTTAAAGCGGTAACGGACAGTCTGAACCGCGCATCCTCCATTGCCGATGTGTCTCTGGCGGCAGGGGAATCGGTTTCCGACCTGCTTAATCAGTTGCGAGAAAAAGTCGTCGGCGCGATGGATACCTCAATTAACACGACGTCGCGTAACGCGCTCTCAAGCGATTACACGGCTATTTTGGGTCAGATTTCGCACGTCGTTGAAAACGCCACCTTTAACGGCTCCAATATTATTGACGGGTCTTTGGGCAATGCCATTCAGTTTATTGCCAATGCGGACGCCAATTCCACCATAACCCTGAGTGTACGCACCATGGCTCTGGGCGGGCCTATCATCACGCTTACGGCGGCGTCAGATATTAAAACAGCGACCAAGGCGGCGTCCTTGCTGGCCATGCTGGATACGTCCATCAATAATCTCAACGCTAATCTTGGCGCGCTGGGCTCTCAGGCCAAGCAAATCGAAGGCCATCTCAGCTTTGTCTCCAAGCTTCAGGATTCCATTACGGCCGGTATAGGCAATCTGGTGGATGCAGACATGGCCAAGGAAAGCTCACGCCTGCAGGCCTTGCAGGTTCAGCAGCAACTGGGCACGCAGGCACTTTCGATTGCCAACCAGTCGCCGCAACAAATCCTGTCGCTTTTTAAATAAATCCCTAAGCCGCTAAAAGCGTCTGCCAGACAAAAAAGCCCGGCCATGAAAATGACCGGGCTTTTTAGTTTTAAGGGCGTGGGGATCAGAACGGAATTTCGTCGTCGAGATCGAAATTCTGAGGCGCACCCGAAGGGGCTGCCTTCGCGCCGCTTGAGGCCGGCGCACCGCCATAACTGTTTTCATATTGATCATAGCCGCCGGAGGACGCGCCGCCGCCGTCACCGCGGCCACCCAGCAAGGTCAGATTGCCGTTGAAGCGTTGCAGGACGATTTCGGTCGTGTATTTTTCCACACCGGATTGATCGGTCCATTTGCGGGTCTGCAGGCTGCCTTCGAGATAGACCGAGGATCCCTTACGCAAATATTGCTCGGCAATCTTGGCCAGATTGTCATTGAAGATGACAACACGGTGCCATTCGGTTTTTTCCTTACGCTCGCCCGTCGCCTTATCGCGCCAGTTTTCAGAGGTGGCGATCGTCAGATTGGCGACACGATCACCGGAATTAAGGGTGCGAATTTCCGGATCCTTGCCGAGATTTCCGACCAGAATAACCTTGTTAACACTGCCTGCCATCGTCCTACCTTTTTCACTTCAGGAACCTTGCCGTTCCTCCGGCCCGATTTACGGGCGATTCAAAAAAAGTACATTAAGGCCTTATTAAGCTTTCGCACAAGAGCAGCACGGGCATTGAGGCGCCGCCAGATGCGACTATTCACAGATAAGATATAAAATCAGGGCGTCTTGTCCGAAGACATTTTTGGCAAGTCCTTGGGAATTTCGACCGTGATTTGTCCGCTTGAAGGGGCCTCCTGCTGAACGACCGAACCGGGTGCAACCAGACGCCCATCAGGCGCCTTGACCAGCAGCGGGAAGGATGTGCCCTCATAATGTTGCGCAAAGCGGACTTCGCGTCCGGTGGCAAACAGGAAATTGCCCTGATAGGCGCCGGCCGTATATTCCCCCTGGGTATTGGTTTGCATCATACCCATACGCGCATTGTAAAGCCGTACAGCGCAGTGTTCCACATCGGGCTCATTGCGCGACAGGACGTTGAATTTGATTTCTCCGCTCTTGGGATGGCCAATGAAATAACAGGTGCCCTGATCCCGTGGCGCCTTAACCCGCGGCGTGCAGGCGCTGAGTGTCAGAGCTGAGAGTACCAGCAGACCCAGGGTTTTAATGTACATGGCTCTATCCTTATTTAAGTCAGTCTGATCCGATGCGGGATGACAAAATGCCGGAACACGAGGAAAGTTTAGCGGATAACCGGCACAGAGCAACCCTGACCCTGTTCAACCAGAAGCCGGAAATTTGTATTGTCATCGGATTGTTCAACCCGCTTTGGCACCAGACGCAGGGTTTTATTGCCCCAGCGACCATAGGAGGCCTGACCGGGGTTTACGCAACGTGTGTCAAACAACAGATTGGCGCATTGCCCCAGAGTCAGACCGTCCGACAGCTTGTTCCACGTATTGCTGCTGTAGCGCATGCAGGTGGCGCTGGGGCCCGTGGCGGCCCGTGTCGCGGGCACCAGTTCAGCTGTGGGCTTTGGCTCAGGCTCAGTGGCAGCGCCCGCTGCGACTGCACTGCTGGGGGCACCGGGTACAGGTACCAGTGAGGCGGTGGGGGCAGCGGTCAGATTGCCCGAATCATCGACGCCCACATCCAGTTTCTGAGCGGCAATACCATTTTTCTCGGCACAGGCCGACAGGATGAGATCGCCGACATAGGCGCCGTCGACGTAACAGCGCAAAGGTTTCTTGGCATCCAGCGTAGGGGTCGGATCGGTAACCGTAAAGGTGAGGCCGGTCGGCTGGTCATTCATTTTTTCGTCGTTTTTATGCCCCCGCCCCAGGCCCATGGCTAAGGCAATGCCCACCAATATGGCGAGCGTGCCCCCAATGGCGATGGCGATCCAGCCTTTTTGATCTTTCACGGAAGCTGTTTCCTCTCCGGATAATAGGTCTCTGATGCGTTGACAGGGTCTGCATAAACTACAGATGATGCCATAATAAGGCAAATGCCAAGGAGACTTTTCGTGCGGCCACCCACACATTTTCTGGCGAAATGGTCAGCTATCTAAAGGCCCTGTTCCGTTGAGTCTGTCAAGCAGAGGGGGTTAAGCGCCACCGGTCAGACGGTTGAGAGCGGCCTGATAATTGGCGATCTGATCGGTCATATATTTGGGCACCGAGCCGCCGCTCTTGCCTTTTTTGTTGCCGGAACTGTCCTGCGGGTCGCCATAACGCAGATAGGTATAGGCTTTCTGAAGGTTTTTCATGGTCTGCTGAAGGCTCTCAAGCGCCTTGGCAATATTGGCATCGGAATTGAGATTGAGTGAGGGATCAAATTCCAGACCCATTGTCTTTTTTGAGGTCAGATAGTGGGTGGACGAAGCGTCCATCGTCTTTTTGGCATCCGGTGTGATCATGCCCGAAGCCAGACCCAGCCCTTCGAGCGCATCCTTGCCTGCCGGCCCGCTGACGATTTCCATCTGGCTGTTTTTGGAGGCGGGCGTAAGGGTCAGCTGGTCTATCTGCTTGCCCAAGACCTTTGTCACTTCAACCTTCAGCTTATAGCCGGATGCGCGCGTGATTTTTTTGGCCAGTGTTTCCAGCGTGTCATTGGCTTCGATGGTGACGGTTTTGCGCACATTGGTATTGGGATCGACCAGATAAAACTGATCGCCCGTGCGTGCGCTGGTTCCGGCAATAACCAGGTTGGAATCCGTCGTCTCAATCTTGCCCATAGGCAGGCCCAGACGATCCAGCACGCTGGACGAATCCTTGGAGATGGCAATGGCGTTGGGATTAACAATGCCGTCCTTGCCGGTATAGCGGGTTTGATATTCCACAGCGCCGGTGTCGACATCCAGACGGGCCAGAAAACCGTCCTGCGTCTTGTCTTTGGTGCTTATTTGAGTTGTCCCGGCGATGGCGCCCGTGGTCGAGCCTGAAATCCAGGCCTTACCATCAGAAAACTGTACCTTGGCGTCCTTTTCGGTGCCGGCACCGCCATAGAAGGTGACCTTATCGCCCGCCGCATTGCTGAGATTTTGATCCACAGACAGGGCAAAGGCGTCATAGCCGCCCGAATAGGCCTGATTGACGGTGCCTGTGCTTAGTAAGCCCGGTGAACCGCTTGAGCCGCCCAGATAGACCTTGCCATTATAGACGGATATGCCGCTGATCGTGCCGCCACCTAAGCCGCCCAGGTCACGGGCCGTGTCCAGTGTGGCCGTATATACGGTGCTGACACTGCCATTGGAATTGGTCACGGGATGCGAGTCTAGGGCATAGTTTTTCAGGACAGCGTTACCGTTTTCAACACCCGCAACATAGAGATTATCGCCATCGACGGCAATTTGCGACACCGTATCGCTGTTGGCCGTTCCGGTTTGCAGGGTGAATTTGCTCTTGCCCTCAGCCGTTAGGCCGACAACATAGCCATCCCAACTGCCCTTTGATTGGTCCGCGCCTTGCATAAGCCCCTGAGTGCGGCCACCGACATAGACGGAACCATCATCGCCAAACGCCACAGAGGTCACTTCGTCAACCGCACTGCTGCCCAGCCTTTGCGACCATTGTTCAACGCCTGTGGCATCAAAAACAGTGACGAAACTGTCTGTGGTGGTCTTGTCAGCGCCATTCAGACTGACATTTGTTGTCGAGGTGCTGCTGATCTGATTGGCACCGCTGCCATAGGTCGTGATGGTGGTTTTGCCGATATCCAGCGCGCCGGTGACCGTGCCGGATATGGCGACCTTGCCATCATCCGAAATGGCCAGATTATAACCGGACGCCGTGTCCGACGCCCCAAGTGTGCGTGTATAGACAATATTGCCAGCGGAATCATATTTGATCAGGGCCACATCCTGCGTGCCCTTAATGGTCTGGCCGTCAGTCTTGTCCGTAATGTCTGCCAGTACATAGACAGATCCATCCGTACCCGCCGCCGTGGCGCGGACATTGGAAACCGATTCCGGCAGGGCGGTCTGGCCACTTTCGCCATCCACCCAATATTGCGCGCCGACCTTGGAAATAGGGCTGTCGGGCTGAGTTGCCGTGCTGGACACATCGGTCTGGAACTTGATCAGTTGTGTCGACGTCTGCTCAGCCTTTGCCTTGGCCGCCGCTTCGGCCGCCTGGGCATCGGTTTGGGTGGACTTGGCCGTGGTGGTAATTTTTTTATCCCCGTCACCGGTCGTTTGCACCACATAGACGGAATCGGCCGTTGCCGGCGCGCTTAAGGTAACGGCCTCGGTCGTCACCCCTTTGATTTGCAAAGAAAACGTATCCTCGCCTTTGGACAGGGTGACGCTTTTGCCATTGATCGTGGTTGTGGTCGGCACAGCCGGTATGCGGTTGACCGCAAAGGTCGTGCTGAGATTGGCCGCTTTGAGCTTTGAATTGATGAAGCTGACCACATTGGACATGCTGCGGGTTTGCGTGCCCATTTCCGACAGATCCAGCTCTACCTGAATAGGGGTGGCTGTGCCGATTTTTTGCGCCGTCAGGGTGAATTTGACATCCCCCTCAAAAGCCTTGACGGCGGTTGAGGTCGATCCGCTATGGATGGCCGGTGCGGTATAGAGAGTATCCGTACGCGCCGTGCCAACTTCGCTTTGCAGCTTATCGGTCAATGTGCCTTCGGTCAGGGACAGGTGATCATATTTCGTGTCGGCCAGATAATCCGTGACTTCGTTCATGCCGGAATAGAAGCGCCTCAGCGTGGCGGACATGTCAAAGGTCGACAGCTTGCCACTTTGGGCGCGTGTCGCCAGCCCTTCAAGGGCGCTTAAGCCCTGATAAAGGGTGAACAGTTTGTTGTAATCCTGCGAGGCACCGGTAACATTTGAGGTCACGGCATTGGGATTGATAAATCTCTGCCCGCCCATAACCTTGGTGACCAGGTCGCTTTCCGACAGCATGCCCGAGCCGCTGGTCCAGGGCGCGCGCGGTGCCTCGGCCTTTCCGGTCGGTGAATTGGTCTTGGTGCTGCCGGTCGTGCTGCTGCCCGTTCCGCCCGCAGAATTATCCTGCGAAGATATGCCCATCTTCGCATTATAATAGTTGGTCAGCAGGGAGGTGTCGAAGGAGATCAACGCACAGGCCTTAACGGGTGAATACAGGTATCGCCTTCAGTTTCCTGCAATAACCCTTAAGAGTCGTAAACGCTTGTTCATATTTGCGAAAAATCGCTAAAACATATCCGCCAAGGCTTCGATCAGATCCTGCATATCCTCAGGCAGATAGGCTTTAAACCTTAGTTTTTCACCGGTAATCGGGTGCACAAAGCCCAAAAGACCTGCATGAAGCGCCTGCCGGCCAAACCCTAGCTCTTTCAGAACCGCCTGCACCTCTTTGGCGGGCGCACCGGAGCCATAGACCGGATCACCCAAACACGGACACCCCAGATGGGCCATATGAACCCGGATCTGATGGGTGCGGCCCGTTTCCAGTCGGCAGGTCAAAAGGGCCGCCAGTGGTTTTTCGTCGCCAAACACTTCTTCGAGACGATAATGAGTTGTCGCTTCACGGCCACCGCTTCGCAGCACGGCCATTTTCTTGCGGTCATGATGTGAACGACCCAACTGAGTGGTCACAGTCCCTGACATATATTTCGGGGCACCCCTCACCACAGCGCGATATTCGCGGTCAATATCATGTCGCGAAAACAATTCGCTCAGGCCGCGGTGGGCCACATCAGACTTGGCCGCCACCAATATACCGGATGTATCCTTATCTAAGCGGTGGACGATGCCCGGCCGCACCACGCCGCCTATGCCGGACAGGGTGTCGCCGCAATGAAAGAGCAGGGCATTGACCAGTGTGCCATCGCGGGTGCCCGGTGCCGGATGCGCCGCCATGCCGACCGGCTTATTGACGACGATCAGATGGGCATCTTCAAACAATATTTCGAGCGGCAGGTTTTGCGGCTCTGGCGTGGCGCTGACGGGCAGGGGGAGGGTCAGGTCATAATGACCGGCCCGCGCCTTATGCTTACCGTCAGGGATGGACTGGCCTTCAAAACGGAGGTGGCCTTCGGCAATCAGGGCCTGCAGGCGCGCCCGTGAGATGTCGGGGAAATGTCCGGCCAGTACCCGATCCAAACGCTCACCTGCATCGTCATCGTCAAGTGTGGCGCTCAGCACCTGTGTCTCGCCGCCGGTTACGGCTTCGTCGTCGTCAATCTCATCAGACGGATAGGTATCGGGGTCTGGCATGGGGGCGGGCTTATCCTAAAAACAAAAACACCGGAAACCTTTTTCAGGCTCCGGTGCTTTTAAACGCATCAGTCAGCAGAAAACCTATTCGAGGTCTTCGTTGATCAGGCCAATCTTAAGATAGCCATTTTGTTGCAGTTCGTTGATGACCTTAACAAAGTCAGCATATTTGATGTCTTTGTCGCCGCGCACCAGAACGCGTTGTTCCGACAGAGGCGTGCCAGGATCGGTCACGCGCAGGGCAGCGGCCACATCACCAATAAGACCGTCCATGCTGGTCTTCTTTGAACCGATATAGATGTCTTCGGGGCCCATGATCGAAATAAAGACCGGATCGGGCTTCTTTTCATTTGTGGGTGGGGATTGCGCTGGCGGCAGGTCGAGCTTGATCGACACGGTCGCAGCCGGAATGGACACCATGAAAATGATAAGCAACACCAACATAACGTCTACGAAAGGCGTCACGTTGATGTCCGAATTTTGTGCGACCGTATATTTACCGCCGCCGCCGCCACCGAGCTTAGCGCCCATGAATTCTACTCCCTTTGAGCCCATGTGGGGGAATTATGCCACAAGGGTAATATTGCCGACCGGACACAGAAGTACACATCAGATGCTGGCTTCTGAAGCCTGTTGCAGCGATTTAGGACACAACAGCGTTAAATGTAAAGTCCGAAAGCCCGCCCGTCGTATCAGATCGGGAAAAAAATGATCAATCCCCGTATTTTACGCCAGTCTTAGCACTTTATGACCAAGTCTTAGCGCTTGATGAGGCGCAGGAAACGATCCTGCAGGGCCTGATCCGTCTTAAAGACACCCGTAAAACGTGTAGTTACGGTTGTTACATTCTTGTGATGGACGCCGCGTGTGCTCATACACTGATGTTCCGCGTCAATCAAAACGGCCACACCCAGAGGTGACAGTGATTCGTCAAGGGCATCGGCGACCTGCTTGGTCATGGTTTCCTGCGTTTGCAGGCGCTTGGCGAAGATTTCGACGACGCGGGCAATCTTGGAAATGCCGACCACCTTCTCGGTGGGCATATAGGCGACCCAGGCCTTGCCCAAAAAGGGCGCCATATGGTGTTCGCAGTGCGATTCGACGTCGATTTCCCGCAGCATGACCATATCATCATAGCCCTGCACGTCCTCGAAGGTGCGCGACAATTCTTTTTTAGGGTCGGCGCTATAGCCCTGAAACCATTCGCCATAAGCATCGACGACACGTTTTGGGGTGTCAATCAGCCCTTCGCGGTCGGGATCGTCACCGGCCCAGGCCAGAAGCGTGCGCACGGCGGCCATGGCTTCTTCGCGGGACGGGCGGTTGGTATAGGTGGTGATGCTTTTGGCCGGCGAGCTGTTCAGCAAATTCGTGTCAGTGGACACGGGCTCAAGACTATCCATCAATTCAAGTTCCTGCGAGGGCCGAGTAGCGCCGGAACGAGGGTTCCGGAAATGACGCGTGGCATCCCTCTTTTTTACACAGGCGCAGCCGTGAAACAGACATGCCCCTGACAAACCTATACTACGTTTTTACCCGAAAATGGATCACAACGGGCAAGAATTTACGTGGTGCAAAGGTCTTATCGTGTCTATATGGGAGAGACCCCTTTGATTTCAACTGAAATTTCTACAAAAGACGCTGATGAAACTGCATATCTACGACACCTTAAAGCGTAAATCCGTTGAATTTGAACCCAGAGAGAATAAGCCGGTCACGCTGTATGTCTGCGGCCCGACCGTCTATTCCTATGCGCATATTGGCAATGCCCGCCCGGTTGTGGTGTTCGATGTGCTGTTCCGTTTGCTGCGCCGCCTGTATGGTGAGGACAGGGTCATCTATGCCCGCAACATTACGGATGTGGACGACAAGATCAATCAGGCGGCCATCACACAGGGCGTGCCGATTGCCACCATTACCGAGAAATTTGCTGACATCTATAATCAGGACATGGCCACGCTTGGGGCCTTGCCGCCCACCTACCAGCCGCGCGCCACAGCCCATATGGGCGAGATGGTGGCGCTCATTGAAAAGCTGGTGGCGGAAAACATCGCCTATGTCAGCGAAGGCGAGGTGTTGTTTGATGTGGCCGCCTATGAGGCCTCAGGTGGGCAATATGGCGCTTTGTCGGGCCGCAGCCTGAGCGATATGATCGACGGGGCCCGCGTTGAAGTGGCCAAAAATAAACGCAATGCGGCTGATTTTGTGCTGTGGAAACCGTCAAAAGAGGGGGAACCGGTCTGGGATGGCCCGCAAGGATTGTCAGGGCGTCCGGGCTGGCATATCGAATGCTCCGCTATGAGTGAGAGCGTTTTGGGACTGCCGATTGATATTCACGGCGGCGGGCATGATCTGATCTTCCCGCACCATACCAATGAGATTGCCCAGTCCTGCGCGGCGCATGGACATTCTGATCCGGCCGCCTATGCGCGTTACTGGATGCACAATGGTTTTCTGGATTTCGGCAAAGAAAAGATGTCGAAATCGCTGGGTAATGTGAAACTGGTGCATGAGCTGATCAAGGATACGCCGGGTGAGGTTCTGCGTTGGGCTCTATTGTCGGCCAGTTACAGAAGCCCATTGGATTGGAACGATGCTGTTATCGAGCAATCTCGAAATGCCTTGGATAAAATATATGGAACATTGCTGCGTGCGAAGAATATAGTTCCATATAAATGGACTGATAAAAATCAACAATTGCAGCACGAAGAACAATTGCTTGAACCGTTTTGTCAGGATTTGAATACGCCTTTTGCACAATTCACATTAAGCATTATGGCAAAGACACTGAATGGCCATTTGGATACGAATAGTGTTGATTTGGCAGCCAGCGTTAAAGCGGATATTATGTTCATGGCTGACATTCTGGGCGTCCTCAAACAAGACCCCGAAGCCTGGTTCAAGGGGAGCGCATCGGATGATCTGACCGCTCAGGTCGAGGCGCTTTTGGTTGAGCGTGCGGCCGCGCGTGTGGCTAAAAACTGGCCGGAATCAGATCGTATCCGTGACGCCCTTAATGCGCTGAATGTTGAGGTCATGGATGGCCCCAATGGCGCCAGCTGGAAATTGAAAGTAAACGCCTGATGAGCTTTAAGATCGAACAGCGTATCGGCATTGCCGCACCGGTTGATGATGTTTATGAAATTTTGGCTGACATCAATGCCTGGCCCGAATGGAGCCCGATCCATAAGAAGGCTGAGGCCATTTTGCGCTTTGGGGCACCGGTTCATCTTGAGGAACATTATGAAGGGCTGGGGACATGGGAAACCGATGGTTCCGTTGCCGACTGGACGCCTTTGTCACACATTCATATCCATGTACCCAAGCCGCTTTATGCCGGCAAGCTGGTGCGTTATTTTGAATTTGAAGCCCTGTCGGAATATGGCAGCCATTTTGCCGTAGGGGCCCTGTTCGGTGGCTTTTTATCCGAACGCGAAGGCAAGCGC
>JBAWDM010000167.1:0-2545 GCA_049590735.1 Asticcacaulis sp.
GTAATAGACAGGCCCAAAGCTTCAACGCGACCGATTTCTGCAAACAAGGCCCACGGATCAATGACCACGCCATTGCCGACGATCGACAGCTTGCCCTGTACAACGCCCGACGGCAGCAAAGACAACTTATAGACCTTGCCATCGACCACCAGCGTATGACCGGCATTGTGACCGCCCTGAAAGCGTACAACGACATCAGCGCGATTGGACAGCCAGTCAACCAGCTTACCCTTGCCCTCATCGCCCCACTGAGCGCCGATTACGGTTACATTCGCCAAGGTCTTAACTCCGCAATTCCTGCCGCCGGTTGAAGGGCCGCACGACGCATCCGCGCCGAAAAAGACCCGATTACGCGTGGTCGCATATGCCAAAATAACCATGACACATAGGCGACAGACTGCGGGAAGGGCCACAAAAATTAAGCCGCGAACGGCTCAGATTACGGGTAGCACCCTATAGATGAGGAATCAGCGCTTGTAACGCATTATTTTAGCGTAGGTGGTGCATAAGTTAAGCCGTCTCAACAGCCTCAGCAGATGCCATCGCATAGGCCCAGTCCAGCCAGGGCAGCAGCGAATCAATATCGTCCGTGTTCACCGTACAGCCACACCAGATACGCAGGCCCGGAGGCGCAGCCCGATAGCCATTGATATCAAAGGCCACACCCTCGGCTTCCAACAACCCTGCCATTTTTGAGGCCAGCTTAGCCTGAACGTCGGACGATTGCTTTTGCACAGCCGGATCGGCAAATTTCAGACACACAGATGTGGTCGAGCGTTCCGCCATAACCTCCGCCACGAAATCAATCCACGGCGTCGCCTCAACCCATTCGCGCAAGACATCGAAATTGTGGTTGCAGCGATTGATCAGCCCCTCAAGCCCGCCTTCCAGCAAGGCCCAGCGCAGCGCATCCAGATAGTCTTCGATCACCAGAAACGAATAGGTGTTGATGGCATCGCCGCCAATCACCTTCATATCCGCAGCCCCCTTGGCCTTCAGACGCAAGACCTTAGGGATCGGACGGCCCGACTCAAAGGTGTTCAGACGCGCAATGGCGCGTGGCGACAGCACCAGCACGCCAAAGCCCGCCTCACCGCCCAAAGCCTTCTGGAACGAAAAGGTCGCCACATCCAACTTATCCCACGGCAATTCCATGCAAAAAGCTGCCGATGTGGCATCGCACAGCACCAGACCGCTATCTTCCCCGCGATTATCTAAGAAATCAGCATTGGGCATGCACACGCCCGATGTCGTGCCATTCCATGGGAAAACCAGATCGGCCTGCGGATCAATCCGGCTCAGATCGGGCAAACGGCCATAGGGCGCCGACAGGACTTCGCAATCCAGCTTAAGATGCTGGGTGGCATCATCCGCCCAAAGCTGGCCAAAGCTTTCAAACGCCATAAGCTGAACCTTACGCTCACCCAACAGATTCCACATGGCCGCTTCGAACGCACCCGTATCGGACGCCGGCATGACCAAGACTTGATAATTCTCCGGGATACCCAGCACTGAGCGCGTCAAATCGAGCGCCTGATTGAGGCGGCTGACCGTGGCGCGCGACCGGTTGGAACGGCCGACCGGCGCATTGATCAGGGCCTCAACACTCCATCCGGGCCGCTTCGAGGTGGGGCCCGAAGAAAACCACGGACGCTCCGGCGCTCTGGCGGGTTTTTGCACAGTTTGATTGCGAATTGGATCTGGCATGCGGCCCTCAAATTTCACTTGCGGCTGATCCCGCGCTTTTGCGCTTATGCACCCTTTTGAGCAAGCTTTTTTCAAAAAAACTTTTGGCAGCCAAATATCTAAAAATCGGCAACCCATTATTTTTAAACATAAAAATATTCAAGTGATGAACCGAACATGAACCATTCCGTTCAGCTTGGGCTCAGGCGCTGCGTGTTTATATGGCTCAACGCTGATGACCAGCCAACTTAACTTAGGAGCCTTGATTATGAAAAAGACAAACACTCTGATCGTTCTGGCCGCTATGGCCGCCAGCCTGACCGCCGTTTCCATCCCCGCCATGGCCAGTGCCGCACCCCTGCATGCTCAGACCCGTGTCGTGGTTATTGCCCATAATGACCGTGGCCCCCGCTTCGACAACCACCGTGATGACCGCGCCGTGATCACCCTCAACAGCCGCATCAGCCGCCTCGACAGCCAGATTGATTATGGCCGCCGCACCGGCAAGCTCAGCGCCCGCGAAGGCCGTAAGCTGAATGCCGAACTGCGCAGCGTCACCACCCTGAAACGCAGCTACGAACGGTCAGGCCGCAGCCTCAATCGCGCCGAGATCATAAGGCTGGATAACCGCCTTGATCGCCTGCAGGCTAAGATCCGTTTTGAAGGCCACGACCGCAACTGGCGTTAAATTCTGGCGGATGCCTGAACACGCAGACCTCTCACCACAAGGTGAGGGGTCTTTTTTACGTCTCACAATAAGTCACTGAAAATAAATTCAAATTATTTTTTGAACCCCTGCGCGCCCTGTCCGGTTTATTGCAAACCTGACACGAAAAGCACTCACTTAACACCTTATCGC
>JBAWDM010000168.1:0-4920 GCA_049590735.1 Asticcacaulis sp.
ATACTGAGAGGCGCTCTAACAATCTGGGGGCTAATTCAGTGGGTGAAATTTCGTAAAACCTTCGGTATCGCTGTGTTTGATCTGTTTCCGGTCTGAATGATGTCAGGTGATAAATATCTAACAAACCCATTGATAACAAAACCCCTGCGCGCGCTGAATATTCATCATGACGGGCCATTATTGCAGAGGCCTTGGCGTTAGACAGTTCCTGCTCAAGGTTTAATACTTCCAAGGGTGAACGTAACCCCACCTTTTCTTCCTCAACAACCCCATTAAATGCCGTCTGAGCGGCAACAACCTGTTGTTCATAGGCTGATCTGGCAGACGTGCCCGACAACATCCGGGCCCAGGCTTCCCCCAAAGCCTTACTGGCTTGACGATCAGCAATATCCATACGATCACGGTCACGTGTATGGCTATCTACCGCCTCTGCAATATTCGCACGATTAAGTCCGCCTGAAAATAAGGATTTGGATACTTCTATAGATACGCTGAGTTCTTCCTGATCTATATTAGATTGCAAAGTCGTCGCCGGCCCATATGATTTATTTACCCTAAAGTCCACTCTCGGCATCGTAGCGGCGCGCGCTTCGGCTATTCTGACAAGTGAAGCCCGCTCTGTATAACGTGATTGTAAAATATCCGGATTACTGCGGTTTAACACGTCCAAAGCTTCGTCATAACTCGCTGGAATACCATCCAGTTCAGGTTCCGGTTCGAGTGTTCCGGGCGTCTTGCCTACAACGGCAAGATACCGGTTACGACTAATATCTAATTGCCCTTTTGCGGTTATGGCCTGGGCTTGTGCGGCGGCTAATCGGCTTTGTGCCGTCGCCATATCTGTGATCGTCACCTCACGCAGCGCACCTCTGGCTTGTGTGTTATCTACCTGCTTTTGTAAAATTTGTACGTGACTATTGGCAATCTCCAGTATCTCCTGATCGCGGCGCACAGCAATATAAGCTTCAATAACTTCACGGATTATCTGCATTTCCGAAGACCGCGCCTGTTCGGCGCCGGCCAGAACTTCAAAATGTGCGGCAGAGGCGGCGGCCCGGATCTGCCCCCCCGAATATAGCGCCTGAACGAAAGACAATGACGCGCCATTGGTTTTTATACCAGGGAAAAAACCACCCCCTGCGTAACCGCTCCGTGTCGAGGTCGTTGTGGATGAGGCACTAAGACTAAGACTCGGAGCGTATCCTGCCTCTGCCTGTAGATAACGATCTTGTAGCACATAGAGCTGGTCTCGCTGAGCCTTTATGGTCGGATTGGTTTGATAGGCCTCAACAATAGCGTCCGCTAAACTTTCAGCGTGCAATTGATTATGCATGCCAAGGGCAAATAAAGCTGTGCAGATAAAGATGGCCTTAGTGTTCACGGAATGACTTCCAAATGGCATTCCGCAGGGGACCTACTATGTAATCGAGAGCCGTACGCGACTCCACGGGCACAACAATATCGGCCTGTAAGCCTGGCATCACCTTAAAGCCCTTAGCGCTAAACTCACTGATTTTTTTTAGGGTCTCAGGTGGTAGGTCGACCGTAAGAAGAAAATAAGGCTGACCATTGCGTTTGTCTTCAAGCCGATCGGCCGATACCGATCGCACCTTGCCTTCAAAAATAGGTGTGCTGCGATCTTTAAATCCAGAAAAGCGTACCTGAGCGTCCATACCGGGTTTGATCTGATCCGCAGCCGTGGGCGACAAATGCGCCTCAATTTGCAAGGGTTGCTCATCGGGCACAACCTCCATTAAAACTTGACCGGCTGATACAACACCGCCCTCGGTGTGAATGGCCAAATTAACAATCCGGCCGCTTACGGGAGACCTCACCTGACTTCTCGCAAATCTGTCCTGAGCTTCACGCCACTTAGGTTCCAGCGCATTCAGCCGACTGCGGGCGTCACTAAGTTGTTGAGCCGCATCAGCCTGAATTGAAGCTTGATAACTGCGCGCCTCACGACCGGCCTGAATAGCATCCGATTCATTGGCCTGTGCCAACATATTCCGGCTGGCCAGCTCACCATCCAGCGCAATGCGCCTTTGCTCTAATTCAAGCATTTGCGGGGCAGGCACGAGCCCGCGATCATACAAATCTTTTAAATCCCTGTAGCGACCAGACACGACACGCGACTGAGACGCCGCTGCCTGGGCCTGACTGCGATTTGCTGACGCCTGAGCACGCGCACCCAAGGCCCTTTCCTCAAGGGCAAATTGGCGAGCATGCAAATTCTGCAAACTTTCATGAAGAAGGGACTGTGCTGTCCGATTGGCCTCCTCCACCTCATTCGCTGCCCACACGGGATAGTCACCTGGCCGCAGTAATGTCATTGACGTGCGTCCGTCACGCAGGGCCTCCGCACGGTTTATATCCGCACGTAATGAAATGAGGGTGGACAAGGTAGATTTGGATTCGGCATCACTTTCATCATCAATATCCAAAAGCAGCTGACCCGCGACAACATGGTCGCCATCAGATATATAAAGCTTATGTACAACCCCCAGTGCCTCGTGCTGCACAGATTTTCTGTCTCCGGACACCACAACAAAACCTGACGCTGTGGCCGCTGAGTCCAGTTTTGCAAACATGGCCCAGCCCAAAAATATAATGAAAAACAGGGTAACAACACCCAATCCGATCCATTTTTCAAGATCAGCCCTTCCAAGCTTTTCAGACGCATTATCGTCCTGAAATGTCATCTTGGCGGCCTCGTAACAATGGGTGAGCGAAGCTGTTGTGTGACGTCCGTAGAAGCGGGGCCGGGGCGCTTAGAATCTGAAGTACCGGCGCCCGGACGTATAGAAACCGCATGGAGCTGGCCATCGCGCAGTCCAACAATACGATCTGCAATGCCTAAAAGTTGAGGCTTATGACCAACAAGAATAATCGCTGCGCCTCGCGCTTTTGCCGTCGCAATCGCTGTCATCAAAGCTGCTTCCCCCTCAGCATCGAGAAAGGAATCCGGCTCATCCAGAAGAAGAAATTGCGGATCACCATACAGCGCACGCGCCAGCGCAATACGCTGCGCCTGTCCGCCTGACAAGCCTACCCCCCCCGTCCCCACCGGCGTAGCGTAGCCCTGAGGCAGTTTTAAAATCATTTTATGCGCCCCTGCGGCTTGCGCCGCGGCTACAACTACCAGATCTTGCTCTTCGGCCTCTTCGGAATTTGGCGATTGGTAACGCGATATGTTTGATCTAACCGAACCAGGCAACAAAGAAGCACCCTGCGGGGCCCAGCCGAAAACTTCACGCCACTGATCCATATTCCAGTTACGTAATTCTGCACCGTCCAGCCTGACATGCCCGGCCAAAGGGCGGCGAACACCGGCAAGTACACGCAACAAGCTGGTCTTGCCGCTTCCGGAAGCCCCCACAATCGCCAAAACCTCGCCAGGCTCAACCTTAAAACTAATGTCGCGCAATAACATCTGGTCAGGTGACAAAGCTATACTCACCCTATCAACTTCAAGGTGGCCTCTGGGCTTGGGTAAACGCGTATGGACAGCCTCAGCCGCACTTTCATCCAGCAGTTTTTCGAGATCATTCCATGAGGCACGCGCATTGACGATCGCTGACCATGAACCCACCAGAGTTTCAACAGGTGCCAGGGCACGAGAAACCAACATTGAGGCCGCAAATATTCCACCCGGCGTCAGTTCATTACGTATGACCAAATAAGCGCCAAGCCCAAGAGCCGCCGACTGCAAACAAAGCCTGGCAAAGCGGATGACGGATTGGTAGCGGCCGCTACTGAGCTGGGATAAAAGAAGGCTATCAGAGGCGGAACGCCGCATATCGGACAAACGGTTCGCCAGTGCCTCACGCATACCTAAGGCGCGAACGACATCTGAGGACTGAGCAATCACCTCCGCTAAGGCGCTCACCTGAGCCCCATTCTGCGAAGCCGTCTGAATAGGCACCTTCATTACACGTTCATTAAACAATGCCAAAGCGGCAAGAACAAGCACGCCGATAAGCGTCATAAGGCCAATCCAGACATTTATCATAAAACAAATGATTAGGAATAATACGGCCCAAGGCGCGTCTATTATGGCAATTGCAGGTGCTCCGCTTAAGCTTTGCCGCAAAACTTCAACGTCACGGAAGCCACGACGCTGCCCGGGTTCACGTGACATACCGATTACGGCAGCAAAAACATCCTTGCGTAACCGCATTTCAAACCGGGCACCTACACGATTCATGACCCTGGCTCTCAGGCTATCAAGCGCTGTACTGGCCAAAAGAGTGAAAATCAGCACCAGACTTAGAAAGAGCAGAGTCATCTCAGAGCGTGAGGCCAACACACGATCATAAACCTGTATTGAGTAAATAGAGGGGCCTAAAATAAGGAGATTATAAAAAGCAGAAAAGACGGCACAAAGGATAAGATGCTCCCTTACCGACCTCATGGCCTCCGACAAAGGGTGACCTAGTCGCATCTGACCCGATATTTGCATCATAAATTTACGTCCCCGGCGAGGCGGAGAGTAACGCCCTTAAGCACAATCGGATACCATAGATTCGCACCTCTGCGCAATCTCCAGATCGTCAAGAGTTGTTCAAAATAAAGACTTTGCTTTTGCCTCAGGTATAAATTTCTAGTTCTTGACACCGACATATCGCCATTGCTAAGGGTGCATTCGAATTTTATTATGGCGGTAGACTTATGGCTGAAGTTACAGGCGTTTCAACCCGAACCTGGAATGGTTATGTTGATGCGATAGCGGGGTTAAAAGACTGGCGCCTTTGGCTTTTCCTGGGATACCAAGATATCCGTCAACGTTACGCCAGAAGTGTGCTTGGCCCCTTCTGGCTCGTCATGGGTCTTGGCATAACCATTATCGGCATTGGCTTCCTGTATAGCCAGATTATGAAAAGCGATCCCGGCACTTATCTGCCCTTCATTGCCATTAGT
>JBAWDM010000169.1:0-13071 GCA_049590735.1 Asticcacaulis sp.
ACGATAAGCGAAACCTCTTTAATGACGACCGTGTCTGCTTTTTTGGCATCAGCACTGATGCAGCAGATGAAAACCGCCCATGGGTGAAAGAACAAATCCCAGGCATACGTTATTTTTGGGATTTTGATGGACTGATATCGCGGGCCTATGGCGCTTTGAGCAAGCAGCTTTCATGTGAAACGCCACCCAGACAGGACCGACGTTTTTGGGTCATACTTGATCCGACACTCAGAGTTTTAAAAGTATTTCCTATGTCTGCTGATGGCAAAAACCTTAGCGAGATATTTGGCTATATTGAAACCTTGCCTGAGCCGGATGCGTTCTGTGGCTTTGAGCTTCAGCCACCCATCCTTTATCTGCCCAATATTCTTGAACCCGAACTTTGTAAAACTCTTATTGGCCTCTATACAGCCCATGGCGGCACTGAAAGTGGTTTTATGCGGGATGTTGACGGTAAAACTTTAGCGCTGTTAGACTCGCGACATAAACGTCGTATGGATTATACGATTACCGAAGACAGCCTCATCAGAACCTTACAGCAACGCATCAGGACGCGCGTCATTCCGGAAATATATAAAGCTCATCAGTTTATCGCGACGCGCATGGAACGTTACATAGTCGCCTGCTATTCGGATGAGAATCACGGTCATTTTGGCGCTCATCGCGACAATACAACCAAGGGCACCGCGCATCGAAAATTCGCAATTTCCATAAACCTCAACAGTGATTTCGAAGGTGGAGAGCTTATTTTTCCTGAATATAACCGGCGAGGCTTTAAACCTCCGGTTGGCGGTGCCGTCATATTTTCATGCTCGCTTTTACACAAGGTGTCCCCTGTCACGAAAGGTCAGCGCTATGCGTTTCTACCTTTTTTGTATGATGAAGCCGCCGCAAAACTTCGTTTAGACAATAATGTTTATCTGGGTAGCACAATTGGGGACTATACCGGCTGATAAATTTACTCGTTATTTGCGTCGTTCATGTCTCGACAGCTATGTGCATACATGCCAAAAACGATCATATAAAATCAAAAACCACAGCTGGTCTGTGCAGATAAGACTCTCAGGGTTAATTTCAATAAAAACGTAAAACTAGCGCCGGAAATTTTATATCCGTGCGTTAATGTGTTTAGTGAAGTCATGAGGCCCTGAATGTTGAAACCCACCCTCTCCGCCATAGCCGTCCTTAGTCTCAGCGCGCTATGTGTTTTTGGTTGTGCCAAAAAAGAGGAAAAAGGGGGCAGAAGGCCCACGGGCCCGACTCAGGTGGGCTATATGGTGGTAAATACCGCTCCTATACATCTGACGCAGGATTTATCCGGCCGCACCTCGGCTTATCTGGTTTCCGAAGTGCGCCCTCAGGTCACAGGTATTATCAAGTCGCGCCTGTTCACCGAAGGCGGTCTGGTCAAGGCCGGTCAGCCCCTCTATCAGATTGACCCCGCCACCTATCTGGCGGCCTCCGACAGTGCGCAGGCCCAACTGGCTCAGGCGCAGGCCTCTTATGACGCCGCCAAAATCAAAGCCGATCGCGCCACGCAGCTTATTGCCATCAAGGCCATCAGCCAGCAGGATTTTGACGATGCGCAAACCGGGCTGAAACAGGCACAGGCGGGGCTGGCCCTGCAAAAGGCCGCCGTGCAGACCACCCGTATCAATCTGAACTATGCCCGCGTCCTGTCGCCCATTTCCGGCCGCATCGGCAAATCATCGGTGACGCCGGGCGCGCTGGTCACCGCCAATCAGGCCGACGCGTTGGCGACCGTGCAGGATCTGTCGAAAATCTATGTCGATATCACGCAATCCGCCGCGGATATGCTTAAGCTCAAGCGCGCCCTGATGAGCGGCCAGTTGGGTGCCGCCGATCATGCTGATGTCCAACTTATTCTGGATGATGGTACGACCTATCCGCAAACCGGACGGCTGGAATTCTCAGATGTCAGCGTTGATCCCTCAACGGGCTCGGTGACGCTGCGCGCCCTATTTGCCAACCCACAGGGTCTGTTGCTGCCGGGCATGTATGTCCGCACACGCATCGTCAAGGGCACGGTCGCGCAAGGCATATTGGTCCCGCAAGGGGCGATTAATCTGGATGCCAAGGGCGGGGCCTCAGTCATGCTAGCGGGTGAGGATAAAAAGGCTCACAAGCATGCGGTCACACTGGGCGATATGGTGGGCTCGCAATGGCAGGTCAAATCCGGCCTGAAAACCGGCGATCACGTCATCACCGAAGGCGGCATGTCACTACGGCCCGAAAGTGAAATCAAGGCCGCGCCCGTCAAACCTGAGGCGGGCAGCGAAAAAGCGGCCCCGTCCAATAACGCGGCACACTCCCCTAAGGGGGCATAGGAGATGCTGTCACGTTTCTTTATCATCCGACCCATTTTTGCGTGGGTAATCGCCATTGTGATTATGCTGGCAGGTGCCTTGGCCATCCTGACCTTGCCGGTCGAACAATATCCCAAGATCGCCCTGCCTCAGGTCACGGTTTCAGCTAGTTACCCCGGGGCCTCGGCTCAGATTGTCGAAGATTCGGTCACACAGGTCATCGAACAGGGCCTAACCGGCATCGACCGCCTGAAATACATGACCGCCAACTCCAATTCCGGCGGCGGCAGTGTTACGCTTGTATTCGAAGCCGGAACCGATCCTGATTTTGCGCAGGTGCAGGTGCAAAATCAGGTGCAGTCGGTCGTGCGTCGCCTGCCTGCGGATGTGCAAGCGCAAGGCGTGCGCGTCAATAAGGCCGGCAGCTCGACCCTGATGTCCATTGCCATCTATAGCGAAGACGGCAGCATGACCAATGCCGATCTGGCCGATTGGCTGGCTTCGCACCTGAATGATCCGGTCAGCCGCATTGACGGCGTGGGCGACACCCGCATTTTTGGTTCGCAATATGCCATGCGCATCTGGTTGAATGCCGATAAGCTGGCCGGCTATAGCCTGACGCCTGCCGATGTCATATCGGCCATTCGCGCCCAAAACACGCAGGTCTCCGCCGGGGCTCTGGCCTCTGATCCGGCCACGCCTGACGCTGCCCTGAGCGCCACCGTCACGGCGCAGTCACAATTGCAGACGCCAGAGCAATTCAAAAACATCATCGTCAAGAACAATCCGTCAGGCACCCCCGTGCGCCTCAGTGATGTGGCGCGCGTCGAACTGGGGCCGCAAAACTACGGCAATATAGCCCGCATGAATGGCTATATCGCATCCGGCATGCAGATTTCGCTGGCCACGGGCGCCAATGCCCTGAAAACCGCCGATGCGGTCAAGGCGCTGATTAAGGAAATTGAGCCCTCCTTCCCGCCGGGCGTCAAATATGCCATTCCCAATGATTCTACGGAATTTGTGAAAATCGCCATCGAAGATGTCGTGAAAACCCTGATCGAGGCCGTGGTGCTGGTCTTTGTGGTCATGTACATCTTCCTGCAAAACTGGCGCGCCACCCTTATTCCGACCATCGCCGTGCCGGTTGTTCTGTTGGGCACGCTGGGGATTCTGGCCGTATTTGGCTATAGTATCAACACGCTGACCATGTTTGGCATGGTGCTGGCCATCGGCTTGCTGGTCGATGACGCGATTGTCGTGGTCGAAAACGTCGAACGCGTCATGCACGAAGACGGGCTGGGCCCGCTTGAAGCCACACGCAAGTCCATGGACGAAATTACCGGCGCGCTGATCGGCGTGGCGTCGGTTCTGGCCGCCATGTTTATACCCATGGCCTTTTTCGGTGGCACGCAGGGGATTATCTATCGTCAGTTCTCGGTGACTCTGGTGTCGGCCATGGCCTTGTCAGTCGTTGTTGCCCTTGTCCTGACCCCGCCCCTGTGCGCCACGCTATTGCGCGCCCCCAAACCCCATACAGAACCACAGGTCGAAGACGAAGACATTAAGGTCAAGGGCGTCATGTCCGGCTTTAACCGCGGGTTTCAGGTGTTCAGCCACCGTTATCAAAGCTCGGTCCGCTCGATCCTGAAATCTCCGATACGCTGGATGGCGGTATATGGCGTTCTGATTGCCGGCGTGGCCGTCATGGCCGTGACCCTGCCCACCTCCTTCCTGCCCGAAGAAGATCAGGGCTCCCTGATGACCCAGGTGCAGTTGCCAGTCGGCTCCACCACCCCCAAAACTTTGGCGGTTATGGATAAAATACGCGAATTCTACCAAAACGACCCTTCGGTCGCATACGTCTTTACCGTCACAGGCTTTGGTGGCGGTTCATCCGGTCAAAATCAGGGCATGGCCTTTGTCCGCATGAAGCCCTTCAAAGAGCGTAAGGCCGATGACATGAAGGTGTTTGCGCTGGTCGAGCGCGCCCGCAAGGCCTTTGCCCGCATCCCCAATGCCCGTATCAATCCGATCGTGCCGCCGGCTGTGCGCGAACTGGGCAATTCGTCCGGATTTGACCTGCAACTGAAAGACGTGGGCGGGGTGGGTCACGAAGCCATGAATGCGGCGCGTGACGATTTCATTGCGGCGGCTGAAAAATCACCCCTGCTAACTAATATCCGCGCCAATGCGCAGGATGACATGCCCCAATTGCAGATAGATGTCGATAATGCCCATGCTGGCGCCATGGGCGTGTCGGTGTCGGACATCAATGCCCTGCTGGGCACCGCCTTGGGCGCGTCCTATGTCAATGACTTCATTGATCGCGGCCGTATCAAGCGCGTCTATGTGCAGGGCGATGCCGAGTTCCGCAGCCAGCCCAACGATCTGAACCGTTGGTTCCTGCGCAACAACAAGGGCGAAATGGTGCCGTTTTCTGCACTTGCCGGCTCGCACTGGGGCTTTGGCCCGCCGCAGCTTCAACGCTATAACGGTTCCCCCGCCATGCAGATTCAGGGTCAGGCCGCCCCCGGCCAGTCCAATGGTCAGGCCATGAAGGCGGTCGAGGAGATTGCCAAGACTCTGCCCGAAGGGGTCGGCATGGAATGGAGCGGCCTCAGCCTGCAGGAAAAGGAATCCGGCGCGCAGGCCCCTGCCCTCTATGCCTTGTCCGTCTTGTTTGTGTTTTTGCTACTGGCAGCCCTTTACGAAAGCTGGTCGATCCCGTTCGCCGTTATTCTGGTCGTGCCTCTGGGTATTTTCGGAGCCCTTCTGGCGACCTGGATACGGGGTCTGGATAATGACATCTATTTTCAGGTCGGCCTGTTGGCCACAATGGGGCTTTCGGCCAAAAACGCCATTCTGATCGTTGAATTTGCCAAGATTCTGCACGAAGAAGGCCGCACCCTGCTGGATGCCACCCTCGAAGCTGTGCGCATCCGCCTGCGCCCCATCATCATGACTTCACTGGCCTTTACCTTCGGCATCATGCCTCTGGCTTTGGCCAATTCAGCCGGATCGGCGTCACAGCATGCCATTGGCACCGGCCTGATCGGCGGCGTCTTATCGGCTACCTTCCTGGCCATCTTTTTCGTGCCTTTGTTTTTCGTACTGGTGCAAAAGCTGTTCCGCATGGATAATCTGCCGCAGGATATCGCCGCCAAAAATGCCGCAAAGACGGAGGGCCGCCTATGAAAAATCTGGCCCTCATCTCGCTTCTGGCCCTGAGCGGCTGTACTCTGGCGCCTAAATACATCCAACCCGCTTCGCCGGTTGCCGATAACTGGCAGGTGGCCGCGCCCGTCAGCGACGCCGATGCCAGCCTGTCGTGGCAGAGTCTGCTGAGCGATCCAAACCTTCAGGCGACCATAGATCTGGCGCTTCAGAATAATCGCGACCTGCGCGTGGCCGTGCTTAATATTGAACGCGCCCGCGCCCAGTACGGCATCAGCCGGTCGCAAATCCTGCCCGCCATTGACGCCAATCTTAGTCAAAACCGCAATCAGAACGGCGAAAGCTTCAGCGCTAATCTCAGCCTGAGCCGCTATGAAATCGACCTGTTTGGCCGCGTGCGGTCGCTGAATGCCGCCGCCCTCGAAGCCTTTTTTGCCGAGCGCGAAAACCGCAAGGCTGTACAAATCAGCCTGATCGCCAGCGTGGCGACCCAATGGCTGAACATGGCCGCCGATCAGGATTCGCTTGCCTTGGCGCGACAAACCCTGATGACGCGCCGCGATGCGCTGGATATTGCTGAGGGCCGTGCCCGCATTGGCGTCTTAAGCGATCTCGATCTCAATCAGGCCACCACTCAGGCCGAACAGGCGCGCGCCGATGTGGCGCGTCTGCAAACTCAACTGGATCAGGACAGAGCCGCCCTCACCCTGCTGGTTGGGGCAAGCGTACCGGAATCAGACCTGCCCGGCGGCCTCAAGGCCGGATTGGTGGCCGATTCCCTGCCCGTTGGCCTGCCATCGGATGTCTTATTGAATAGGCCCGATGTCCTGACGGCTGAGCATGATCTCAAATCCGCCAACGCCAATATTGGTGCGGCCCGCGCCGCCTTCTTCCCCAGCATCAGCCTGACGGCCGCCACAGGGTCATCCAGCAGCGATCTCAACGGCCTGTTTGACTCCGGCACCGGTGCCTGGAGCTTTGCACCGGCCATCAGCCTGCCGATTTTTGCCGGAGGTGCCAATCGTGCCGGCCTGCAAAGCGCCGAAGCCAGCCGTGATATTGCTCTGGCCACTTACGAAAAAGCCATTCAATCCGCCTTTTCCGAGGTTAATTCGGCACTGGCTGTGCGCGCCCGCATTGATGAGCGTCTCGACGCCCAGACGAAGGCCACGGAGGCCGCCCAGCGCAGCCTGGCCCTGTCTCAGGCGCGTTACAATAGCGGTATCGATGGCTATCTGGTTCTGCTGGATGCCCAGCGTACCCTTTATACGTCGCAACAGGCCCTGATTAACCTTCAGGCGCTGAAAGCGCTCAATCTGGTGGCGCTGTACCGGGCCTTAGGTGATGGCAACAGCTTAGAGCCATAGGTCTGCTAAGGCTTGGGCGTGCCTTGCGCCTGAGCTTCGGCAATCAGGCCCGAACAGTTGGCATCCTTGGCGTAGTCAAAATTGACGAACGGCAGGATTGTGCCAAAGGCGGCCGCCAGCCCGCCCTGCACAATCGCGCCTGCGGGTTGAATGCCGAATTTCGGTGCTGACAAATGCCCGCCGATGACAATCGGGGCATTGATGCGGATCAGCCGGAATTTTTTAGGCTTGCCCTTAAAGACCAGCTTCATGCCCTCGTCATTGAGATTGATCGAGCCGGAACCATTGAGCCGCACGACATCGGTATCAAAGACCACATTACGCGCGCGCATGACGCCGTTTTGAATATTAAAACCGGCAATGGCGCAACGCACCTGCGTCTGATGGTTATTCTTGGTCAGCAGAAGGAACAGCCCCTTGGTGGCGTCAATACCCATCAACTCCGCCAGACTTTGGCGGATCGTACCGTTAGGCATGACCAGACTCAGTTCGCCATCCGCACTGGCTGCCGCCTTATGCACGGAATTACCCGTCCCTGTGGCGCGCAAACGGGCGTTTAGAACCCCCTCAAGCGGCACGGAGCCACCGACCTCAGGCAGAAAATCCTGAACATGCAAACCCGCTAAACGCATATCTATCGCATTGTGCTGAACGCTGGCGCGAGCATCCATGCGCGCCGTGCCGGTCACCTGACCATGCGGGAAATCAAATTCAATGGGGTCCAGAGTCAGCAGACCATGATCGAGATTGACACCCAGACTAACCTTGCGCAGGGGTAGATTCGACAGGGTCTGCACAGCCAACGCGCGGTAATGCACCTTAGCATCCATGCCGCGCACCCGTTCTATATCCAGCGTGGCATCGGGTAATAACCGCCGCACCGCCGCCGTTGCGTCCGGATCAACGGCCAGCTTCGGTTTTTCAGGCGCATTGGCGGCGCTGGCCCCAAAAAGCGCGCCCAAATCCTTAAAATCCAGCAAACGTGAGCTGAGATCACCCGTCAGATAGGGACGTCCCTTATTGCGCGTATCTACCTTTAGTGCGCCTGACAGGTCGCTACCGCCCACCTTACCATTGATCTTGTCGATCTTATAAACCCGGTCATCACGGCCAACCTGTGCCGACAGCCTGTAGGCCGGTGTATTGGGCAGGGTCAGCCCCGTCAGATAATAGAGATCAGCCAGATTATTGCCGTTTAAGGTCAACGCCGCCTCAACCTGCCCCAGATTAAACGGGTGCAGGACACGCCCATCGGCTGTAATGCGTGTAGCCCCTGCACTCACCTTCATCTTAAAGGGATAGGGCACATTTGTCCGCACATTAAGCAACGGGCCGCCACTGGCTTCGAGATCAAAGGGTTTGTTGTTGAGCTTGCCTTCGCCGGTCATGCGAAAGGCTTCACCCCCCGTCCCTGCCCTTTCGTGCGCATTGATCGTGCCGGTAAATGTCAGTCGTCGCTGCACACTGGTCATGCTCAGCTTACCGTCATTGATTATAAAATTCTTGATAAGCGGCAGTTTCAGCGGCTTGCCCTTATCGGCACCATTGTTAAAATCCCAATTGGCATGACCGTCTGCGTCCTGATAGAGAACCAAAACCGGCCCCTGCACGTCCAGCCTTGGCAGGACAAGGCGCCCGATAAATAGCGGCGCCAGTTCCGTACGAATACTGATCCTGGCTATATTGGCCAGATCCCCCTTAGGCACACCTTTAACGCCTTGAGCGGGCTGTCCGATCCTTAAGCCATTCAACTCAGCACTGGGGGTGTGGCTGAACAGATGGACGCGTAAATTGCCCTCAATCGCCACAGGACGATGCGTTTTGCCGGAGACAACGGACGCGACCATCGGACGGGCCCAGTTCCAGTTCGGCTGCGCCAGAAACACAAGAAGCGCCACGATCAGCATTAAAATTACACCAGCAATCCAGCGTGTTGTGCGTGAGGTGCCTTTGAGAAAAGAAACTGTGGCCTGAGGCATCCGGCGCACAAAGGCAACAAAATCACGCCATAGGGCCGTCATGGCCGCCCTGAACCCCTGGATCAGGCCTGAGGCCGTGAATGGCGGCCCTTTTGATGCGGGCGGTCTTGTCTTTTTAGGGAACCGCAAATCGCGCACCTTTATGTCGGATCGAAAGGCGTCAGAGCCTGAGGCAGGTTAAAATAGTCGCCTGTTAAAAATCGATCCGTATGTGTTTATAGAAGTGTGGCGGTGTCTGCGTGTGGACATGACGGCGCACCCCCTCCACGCCTGTACTTACACAGGTTTTAACTTGAAAGCGTGGCGAGTTAGGCGCTAAGTCTATGCTATATAAAGAGCAGGGGATCATTATGGAACTCAAAATCACCCGAATTGGCAATTCATTAGGTGTTATTTTGCCGCGCGACCTGCTGGCCCGCCTGAAGCTGGACAAAGGCGATACGGTCTTTTTGACAGAAACCCCTGAGGGTTACAGTCTTACGCCCTATGATCCTGCCTTTGCCGTACAGATGCAGCAGGCTCGTCTGCTGATGAAGAAAAGACGCGATGCCATCCGTGAGCTGAGCCGTTAAATGGCCTATACACTTTTAGGCGACGGCGTTATTGAGGCCCTGCAAGGGGAAATCATCAGTGAACACGGCGGACTGTCGGGTCTCAAAAACCCTGACCTTTTGCACATGGTGCAGGCTCGGGTGGCCGTTCTCAACGAAAGCGCCGCTACCGATCTGGCCAGTCTGGCGACCTGTTATGGCTACGCACTGGCGCATGATGAGCTCTTTCATGGCGCCAATCTGGCAACGGCTCTGGTGGCCATCGAGCTTTTTCTGAGACTTAACGGGCATGTACTTATGGCCGATGATATGACCTGCTGCCTGGGTCTGCTTGTGGTTGGTCAGGGTGAACTGAGTGCCGAAGGTTTTGCCCACTGGATTCGCGACCATATTGCTGAAGCGGCCCCCTCCCCTGCCCCTTAGTCGTTTTTTGATTCACGGCGCCGACAGGGCAACACGTCCACAGGTCGGCATTTTCATTTATTGGCCCGTAAACGTGGCTGCCTGAGACGAGACGCCTCCGCACATGCTTCCCTCACCACCCGTTCTTGGGTGGGCGCGTCCACATGTAGACAGTATATCGTGTTGTAATTAAAGACTAAATTTTCGATCCAAACGATTGGATTAAACTAAGCATGTAAATGTCATGAGATTTGACTCTTGCTTACGACTCATGGGCATGTGGAAGTGTCCTCATGTAAGCTCAAAACAGAGGAACAAAAATTCTGCACTGGCTTGTCCACACGTTTAAAAGAGGACGGGTTGATTTATATACCTGTAGTCGCATCCACATACCTACGCGTTGAAATGCAGTAATGAGGGCAATATAAAAAGACCGCATATTGACGCGTCCGCACACGAGCACATAGACACGTCTCTGTGTGCACAACGTAAAAAGGCCACTTGACCTCACGCCCTCATAATGATACGTGCAACAGATAAAATGTCTTCACGTCCACAAGCGCGCACGAACACGCAAGCGCACGACGACCCGCCCACTCCACCACACGTCCAAAGGCCCACACGATGAAAACCTTAGCCATTGTTTCGCAAAAAGGCGGCGTCGGTAAAACGACGATTGCTGTGCATATCGCCGTGGCGGCGGCCAAATCTGGTTATAGCGTGGCCATTATTGATCTTGACCCGCAGGCAACGGCCGCGCAATGGGCGGACTGGCGCGGCGCCATAGAAGGTGAGGGGGATGCCAATCCGGTTGTGGTGGCGGCTCCGCATGCCCGTTTGGCGCCAACCTTAAAAGAAGCCGAAAAAATGGGTGTCGATCTGGTTATTCTCGATTCCCCGCCGGCGGCCGATTCTGCCGCCGTTGCCGCCGCTAAGATGGCCGATCTGGTGCTTATTCCTACGCGCGCATCGGCATTTGACCTGCACGCCATTAAAACCACCGCCGAACTGGTGCGTGTGGCGCAAAAACCGGCCGCCGTTTTGCTCAACGCCGTGCCGCCACGCGCCAACAGCCTGATCGAGGAGGTGGCCACGGTCATCCATAGCCTGCAACTCAGTATTGCGCCTGTGTGTCTGGTGGATCGCGCCGCCTTGCGTCATGCTGTTATCAATGGCCTGACGGCAGGCGAATATGAGCCCGCCGGCAAGGCGTCCGGAGAGGTGCAAAAACTTTACGAGTGGGTGTGTGGACGTCTTGACATGCCCACAAAACCACCTAAAAAGAAACAAGCTGCTGTAATAACTAAAAAATTAAACAAGCTTGAAGGTGCCGAATGAGCAAGCCAGCCAACCGACCCAGCCTTGCCGACCGCCTTGCCGCCGTGGCCGGGCCTCAGATTCCGACCTCTGCACAGGCTGTAAAAGAGGCCACACCCAAGCCGCAAGCTGTGCGCCCAAAGGCCGCCAATCTATCGGAAACCCCCACTGAGACACCCGCACAACCGATTAGCACGACCACCAAGGCCCGCATCGGCAAGACCATGATTGCCGGTTATTTCACACCGCAAATGGCACGTGCGGTTAAAATGCTGGCGGTTGAACGCGACACAACCGTTCAGGCGCTGATAGGTGAGGGGCTTGACGCCGTTTTACATAAATATGGCAAACATCCGATGGGTGAACGCTAACCCGCGCTTCTGATTCGACTTAAGCAAAGGAATCATGAAACCTTGACAAACCATGTCGAAACGCCGCGATCCCAATAATGACCTCGATCTGTTTATTCCTCTGCTCCACGATGTGGCGCTGAAGGATCAGCGCGAGACTATGGAGCGGCCGTTTTTCAGCCTGCAAAAGCGTAAGCGACTGAAACCTATAGAATATAAAAGCCCGGACGGTGAGGTCTGGGTCAAGGTCGAAGCCATGCCGGCCTATGGCATGGCCACCATCTGGGACGCCGACATCATCATCTGGGCGGCTTCTGCGCTCAATCGCTTGAAGGCGCAGGGCGTCAATGACCTGCCACGCACTTTAAAAACCACCACCTATGATCTTTTGCGCGCCATTAAGCGCGATACGGGCGGCAAAAGCTATGCCGAGTTGCAGGCAGCCCTGCAAAGGCTGGAAACCACCTCGATCCGCACCTCTTTGCGCGCCCCCACACGCCGTCAGGAAGCACAATTTGGCTGGCTGGATGGCTGGACACTGGAAATCGACCCTGAAACAGGCCAGCCACGCGGCATGACGCTGACCCTGTCCAACTGGGTCTATGAAGGCATAGTGGGTGAGCGGTCGCTTCTGACCATGCATCAGGATTATTTCCTGCTGACGGGTGGTTTGGAACGCGCGCTTTACCGGATTGCCCGCAAACATGCCGGCGTTCAGCCCGAAGGGTGGGTGTGCCGGGTTGAGCTTTTGCACCACAAAACCGGTTCCGACAGCCCGCCCAAAGAATTTAACCGCATGTTGCGCAAGGTGATCGAGCGCAACCAGATGCCGGAATATGATATCAGCTTCACCAAGACTCAGGATGGCTCACCGGCGGTGTTTATCATTTCGCGTATGGCGCGCCTGGAAGACCAGATCAGTGATGAACTGAATGTTTTAAATGAAAATGACGGCCTAACGCCTTCTGAAAACACTAAAAACAAGCCATCACGTCGTCCAATGGGTAAAAAAGCCGCCAAACTGGCCTCAAACAACCCATAAACGAATCGAACAGAGGATAAACACGGGGGATCGCACACCTTATCCCCCACAAATACCAGCTGTAACCCTTATACTACAAGGCAGGGCAGGGGACTCAGTCCTCGCAAATATCGGGGGATCACACACCCGATAAGCGTTAATAAAGGGTTAATGGACGTATCACGCCCCCGCAAGGCCTGTAAAATGAGTCATCTGAGTCCAATACAGCCGCCATCGGGGGATTACACACCCAAAAACGGCCGCCCTCCGTTAAGAAGCCGTGAAGACCTGTCCACATCGGGGGATCACACACCCAAAAGCGCCGTTATCTAAGACCTCAGACTGTGGATAAACCTGGGGATAAATGACTCGGGATTAGCTATTTGAGCTTAAGGACGCGGGGTTTCACCCACTAGAGCATCGGGGTTTGACACACGCAAAATGCGGGGTATCGCACACTGAAACACGGGGTATTGCACACCTGATAAGCCGATAAATATATAATTTATAAAAGAAAAATGCCCTTTTGATTCGGCTTAACTTACTTAAGGACTCTATTAAAAGACTCTATAACGGTTTAGAG
>JBAWDM010000170.1:0-12830 GCA_049590735.1 Asticcacaulis sp.
ATCTGTGACCGCGGTGACCACGGTCATGACCGCGATTATCATGGCGGTCATAACGCTCGTGACGATCATAACGATCGTAACGATCGTAACGGTCATTGTGGCGATAGGTACTGCCACCGTAATAGTACTGGGTGCGCGGCGCAACATAGACGGTGCTGCGGTAATAGGGGGCCGGTTGATAATAGCCGCGATTGCCGTAATAGCTGCTGTGGGTATTATAGCTGTAGCCACGCGAATAACCGCAGTCGCGGCTGTTGTCATCAATGGCGGCACCAAGGGCGGCACCGGCAATCGCGCCGACTACCGTGCCTGAACCGCGATTATAGCGGCTGGAGGCGGCATTACCGACAGCAGCACCGGCAATGGCACCGACAATGGCCCCATCTGCGTTGCTGTCCTGATAGCAACGGGCAGAGGCGGGAAGGGCGAAAGCCGCCGCAGCGCTCAGGGCGGCCGCCGACAGTATAATTTTATGGGTAAATGTCATCCTGGACATGTGTATCTCCTTTGCTGGCAACGGCTTTAATTTCAAAAATGGCGAAAGCGGGCCGTTTGTGTCTTTACTTATACACGAGCGAACATGAACGGGGTTTGAGCGGTTCGTTCATCTTTGTTCATAATAAACGCTTCGCCGGAATACGGAAAACCGTGCCTTTCTTCATTGTTATTGTCACCCCTCTGGATCAAAAGTTTAAATGGGTAACGAGGGTGCAAAAAGCAAATTGCCATAAAACAGGGCATGTTTTGCGGCTTTTGGGGCTTTAAACTTGCAATTTGGCGCTTGTGGGTTAAGCGATCCTGTCCTTTGTTGGTTGGGGCAGGTACGGGAATAATATGGCGGATTTTGAAGCCCTTATTGATAAGGTCGGTTTTCAGGGCGACGGCATTACCGCAGGCGGGCTGATTGTGCCCATGTCCCTGCCCGGTGAACGCGTTATGGCGCGGCAGGGAAAGGAGCGGCCGGAACTGGTTGAGGTGCTGGCGGCCAGTCCTGAGCGCGTCACGCCACCCTGTGTGCATTTCAGCGCCTGTGGCGGATGCAGCCTGCAACATTGGGACATGGCGGCCTATAGTACGTGGAAACGTGAAATGGTCGAGATATTGCTGCATCGGGCGGGGCTGGAAACTGAGGTGGCCCCCATACTGACAACGGCGCCGCACACACGCCGCCGCGTAGGCCTGCATGCCCGTAAAGTAGGTAATAAGAAAGACGCGAAGGTTGAACTGGGGTTCAAGGCGCGTAAATCGTGGAACCTGGTAGCGATCCGCGAATGCCCCGTGGCCGATCCGGCCATTGTAGCGGCCCTGCCTCAGCTTAAAGAACTGGCCTCATATCTGTTTGAACATCCGAAATCTGCGCCCATCCTGCATGTCACCGTGTCGCTGACGGGGCTGGATATTGATATTTCCGGTGTTGAGCGCATGAAGTCCGGCGGACTGTCGGCGGACGCGCGCATGAATATCGCCATGTGCGCCGCTGAGGCGGACTTTGCCCGCGTCTCTATGGGCGAAGACATGCTCTATATGGCCCGTACACCTAAGGTACGCTTTGGCAAGGCCATGGTGGGGCTGCCGATCAGTCCGTTCCTGCAAGCCAGTGCGAACTCTGAAGCCGATATGGCGCGCCTGATTGTCGAAGGCATTGGCGGCGCCAAAAAGGTAGCGGATCTGTTTTGTGGCGCGGGCACTTTTACTTTTCCTTTGGCGGAGACGGCAGTAGTCTATGCGGTGGATGGCTCTGCGCCCGCCATCAGTGCCCTGAAAACAGCTATTGGCACGGCGCCCGGCCTTAAAACCATTACGGCTGAGGCGCGTGACCTGTTTCGTCGGCCCATGCTGGCTGAGGACATGAAGGGCTTTGAAGCCATTGTCTTTGATCCGCCCCGTGCCGGTGCAGAGGCGCAGGCCGCGGAAATCGCCCGATCGCAGGTGCCGGTCAGTGTGGCCGTAAGCTGTAATCCTGCCACCTTTGTGCGCGATGCTAAGAGTCTGGTCGATGCCGGTTTTACCCTCGATAAGGTCACCCCCATAGACCAGTTTTTGTGGAGCGCTCATGTGGAGCTGATAGGAGTGTTTAGTCGGTGATTTCCGTCGTTATCCCTACCCTGAATGCCGAAGACCATCTGGCCCGGACGCTGGCTGCCCTTGTGCCGGGTGTGGTGGAAGGCATGATCAAAGAAGTGATTGTGGTGGATGGCGGCTCCGGCGATTCGACGCTGGAAATTGCGGATTCCACGGGCTGTGTCATTATTCACGCGGATGCGGCGCGGGGGCTGCAATTATGGCAGGGATGCAGAGAAGCCAGAGGGGACTGGATATTGATTCTGCATTCAGATTCGCAACTGGGTGACGGCTGGATGGATCAGGTGCAAATCCATATGCGCAAATTCCCGCTTCAGGCCGGTTACTTTCACCTGCGCTTTGATGACCCGTCCCTTATTGTCAGTGGCTGGGCAGAGATACTGGCGCTCAGGGCGCGCTGGATGGCCATGCCCAGTGGTGATCACGGTCTGCTTTTGTCGCGCGCCCTCTATGACACGGCTGGGGGGTATAAGGATCAGGTGGCGTTTGAGGATGTGGCTTTGGCCATGTCGCTGGGACGGGCGCGTTTACGCCCGATGGGCGCTTCGCTGACGACCAATGCCGAGCGTTTCCATGCCAAGGGCTGGATGCTGCGGCTGTTGGGCCGGAGTTTCCGGTTTGTCGCCTATTTGCTGGGGGTGCCACCTAAGCCGCCGGTGAAAAAAGAGCTAAAAGCGTAAGCCTAATCATCGGCACCCGGTGAATCGGCGGACAGGTCGATTATGCGGGCATCATTGGCGGCCATGGCCAGGGTTTTACTGGGCTTACCCATAATCTGACGATAGATCCAGTAATTGGCCGCTACCTCTTCGACATATTGGCGGGTTTGCGCCACGGGTATGGATTCCATCACCAGTAGGGAGTCGGCATCAGACCCCAGCGAATCAGTGGCGTCCTTAACCGGACGGGGGCCGGCATTATAGGCGGCAATCGTGCGCAGCAGGTCGCCATCCACGATGGAGGTGGCCTGCAGGCGGTTGATATAGTTTTGACCAACGCGCAAATTGACTTCGGGGCGCAACAATTGCTTGGGGTTTTTGGTAAAGCTGGAGTTGTTTTCGGTCAGGGCCGCCGTGGCCGGCATCAGTTGCAGCAGGCCATAAGCACCGGAATAGCTATAGGCCTTTGGGTTGAACTTGCTTTCCTTGCGGGCAATGGCAAACACCAGCGCGCGATCAATGGTAAAGCCGCCATCCGGCGCAAAATCCGGCAGAGGATAGAGGGTGGTATCAAACAAACGATCGGTGGGCTTTAGCTGGTTGATCGGCACATGGGTCTTGGCGGCAAAGGCCAGCCAGCGGTCACGCTCGGCCTTATTGGGGGCCTGTTGAATCGCCGCCTGAAGTTCATCCTTAGCATCTGCCGTCAGGCCGATCTGTACCAGCGCATTCAGACGTTCGGCCTGTGGCTGGTTTTGTGTCCAGCTAAAGTCACTGGTCAGACTGGCGCTTAAGGCGCTACGCTGATCGCGGCTGAAGGTGGGGGGCAGGCCTTTTTTGGCCAGGGCAATGGCGGGCGTGACGCCCAGACGGGCTTCGGCGACTAAGCCATAGAAGGTAAAGGGGAAACTGGCCGCCAGTTGCAGAAAGGTTTCCGCATCGTCGTCCCGATTCAGTTTCATCGCGCAGCGTGCGGCCCAATAGGCACCACTGGATTGCGTCCAGGCGTTTGTGCTGGGGTCGGAACTGACGAATTTAAATTCGGCCAGCGCCTGATCGTAGCGCTTGAGCCGCCAATTGGCCAGACCGGCCACCCAATGATCGCCAATCTGACGGCCAAGCCTTACCGCCTGCTCCATATCGCCATTATTATAGGCCGAGCGCGCCGATTTGGGCGTAAGCGCCGTGTCATTAGCCGGTGCGGTTTCGTCATTGTTTTTGACGGAGGTGCTGCCCGATAAGGTGCTAAGGGCGCTCAACTGAACACCGGCGCCGGTTGTGCGCGCTAAATGCGGGAAGTCGGGATCATCGGCACCGGCAGGCTTTTTGCGCTTGGCCAGTCCCCAGACCTTCATGGCCATGGGCTGATCGCCATAGGTGTTCAGCCAGGCCATCAGTTCTTCGTAGGTCGAATTATAATTGCGGCTGAACAGCTTATGATATTGCGCATAACCCAGAAGGCTTGTGTCTTTGACCTGCATCAGGCGGGCATCAGCGCCGTCATAATCGCCCTTGTCGATCAGTTCCAACGCCGATTTGTAGAGACCGGCATCATCGGCTGACAAGGTATTGCGCAGGGGGACGGGCTTGATGGGGGTGCCCTGACCGGCAACCAGATGATAGGGTAGGGGGGCGGCATTCATAATGATCGGGGCTGCGGGCACTTCAGGCTTAGCTCTGGCCAAAACGGCCTCAGGGGCGTCTTTTACAGATGTTTTTTTGTTGCTTAGCGAAGACGCAATACGGGTCGTCTTGCGGGTTTTGGAGGTGGCCTTGCTCTTTTGAGACGCCTTGGCTGTTTTTTTGGACGCTTTCGATGATTTGGCGATTGTGCCGCTGCGCAGCTCCGTTTTGTGCTTGTCTGGCTTGCTGGTTGCGGCCATGCCGGTCGTGCCGGACAGGAGGGCGAGACCGAGGACAGACAGGCTGATGGCCATATAGGTGCGGACACTGCGGGTTGGCGTCAAAACGGCTTCCTTTGGGTGTGCGTGAGATATAAGGGCAAATAAGCGCCCGATCGCCACTGAATTTTTGATGATAAATTAAGCCAGAGGCGCGGTGACCTTATGGATAATTTATAAATGCAGCACGAATATGACGGGTAAATCCCTCATGGCAATAGGGTTTATGGCTGAATCACAGCTTCTTGACCCCACCTCAGGTTGTGTGCCTAAAGTTTTAACGTCACCATCAATTGCAACAGGTCGTGCCAGAAAAGGCCCTTGGCTTGCGGGCGTTTCAGCAAAAATCCGGGTGGATAGCTGGCCATGACCGGTAGTTCTTTATCGTCGCCATAGCTGATCATGCGCCCCCTAAGCTTGGCCAGACTCTGATCCAGATTTAGCGTGCAGGACACGGCTGAGGCCCCCAGCAACAGAATCGCTTTGGGGGCGGCCAGCTTAATCAGGGCATGCACAAAGGGGGCATTCAGGCTGATGTCTTCGGGAGTCAGGGGCCTGCCGCCGGCGGGCCTCCAGAAGACGCAGGGCGCCAGCAGAGCTTTATCCATGACACCTGCATGCGTCAGCGCCGTATTGATCAGATCACCGGCCTTGCCGGAAAAGGCCAGTCCGGCGGCATCATCGTCTTCGTCGGGGCTTTCGCCGATAACCAATAGCTCCGGATCGGCAGGGCCGCGAAAATGCACAAGGCCCTTGCCGCCCTCGTGACGCAAGGGCATGTTTTGGAACGCCTCCAGTTCAGCGTAAAGCTCATCCAGACTGCGTGCAGCATGGGCGCGCTGGCGGGCTTCGTGCAATAAGGTGCCTGCATCCATCCCCGCCAGAGCCTGAGGACGAAAGGTGGGCGCAGCCGCGGGGGCGGGGGTAGGCAGAACGTGAATCTGTGCGCTCGCGGCCTTTGCCTGAAAAGCCGGTTTGTTTTCTGCCAAAGTCCGATTAAGGGGCCGGGTTTCATAGGTATCGTCCAGCTCATGATCAATCAGAAAGCCAAGATAGCTTTCTATTTCTGAATGCAGATCGTCATGCAGATCTTCGGGCGGACTCATGAGGGCAGGGGCCTTCTTTAAAACAACAGCCTAGTCTTAGTGTGTAGGCGCTGAAAATTCAAAACAAAACGGAATCCTAAGTTTCGTCTTGAAAGAGATGAGGGAAAGACATTAAACCGGATGCCTTATATCCGTTCAGGGAGTAGATGATCATGTCCGATAGCAGCCAGACGGTCCCAGAGCCCCATGAATCTGAGGGCCGGGAATCTATGGAATATGATGTGGTTGTCGTAGGCGGCGGGCCTGCGGGCCTGTCGGCGGCTATTCGCCTGAAGCAACAGGCCGCAAAAGCCGGCAAAGACATCAGTGTCGCCCTTCTGGAAAAAGGCTCCGAGATTGGCGCGCATATCTTGTCGGGCGCGGTGATTGATCCGTCCGGCCTTGATAAGCTGTTTCCCGACTGGCGCAAGACGGCGCCGTCTGAAGGCGGCGCACCGATGGAAAATGCGGTAACCGAAGATAAATTCATCTATCTGGGGCCGCAGGGTGCCATGGATATTTCGGCCCTGCCTAAGCCCGCCTATATGAGCAATCATGGCTGCTATATTGCCTCTCTGGGCAATCTGTGTCGCTGGCTGGCTGAAAAAGCCGAAGGTCTGGGCGTCGAAATCTATCCGGGCATGGCCTGTTCAGAGGTTCTGTATGATGATGAGGGCGGGGTGGCCGGAGTTGTGGCCGGTGTGTTCGGCATAGCCAAAGACGGCCACCATAAGCCGGATTACCAGCCCGGACTGGAATTGCGGGCCAAATATACCTTTTTCGCCGAAGGGGCGCGGGGCTCTTTGTCGCAATTGGTGATCCGCCAATTTGATCTGGATGCCAAAAGCGATTTTCAGAAATACGGCATCGGCCTGAAAGAGCTTTGGAAGGTGAAGCCTGAGAAATTCAAGCCGGGATTTGTGCAGCACACCTTAGGCTGGCCACTGGACGATAAGACGGGCGGCGGCTCGTTTTTGTATCACTTTGGCGACCACTATGTGTCGATCGGTTTTGTGGTGCATCTCAACTATGAAAACCCCTATCTGTCGCCCTTTGATGAGTTTCAGCGTTTCAAGCTGCATCCGGCTATTCGAGATGTGCTGGAAGGCGGCGAGCGCGTGGCTTATGGGGCCCGCGCTATCAACGAAGGCGGTTATCAGTCCGTTCCACGTCTGGTCTTTCCGGGGGGCGCTTTGATTGGCTGCTCGGCGGGTTTTGTTAACCTGCCACGCATCAAAGGCAGCCACAATGCCATGAAGACGGGCATAATGGCGGCGGATGCAGCCTTAAAGGCCCTGTTGTCCGCTAAGCCGGCACGTGTACTGGAAACCTATCAAAAGGCCTATGAGCATTCGGATGTCGCCAAAGAATTAAAATTGGTTCGCAATGTTAAACCGATCCTGACGCGGTTTGGCACCAATCTCGGCACCCTTATCAGTGGCGTCGAGATGATGATCACGAAAGGGCTGGGTGGTTTCAGCCTGTTATCGGGCATGGGCTCGTGGCACCACAGCAAAAGTGACGCCCATAGCCTGCGGCCTGCGGCTGAGTTCAGGCCCATTGACTATCCCAAACCGGATGGGGTGATTACATTTGATAAGCTGTCTTCGGTTTTTGTTTCGGCTACCAATCACGAAGAAGACCAACCGGTGCATCTTAAGCTTAAAGACCCGCGCATTCCGATTGATATCAATCTGGCCAAATATGCCGAACCGGCGCAACGCTATTGTCCGGCCGGAGTCTATGAGATTGTCGGCCTTGAGGTGCATCAGCCGCGCTTGCAGATCAACGCCCAGAACTGCGTGCATTGCAAAACCTGCGACATAAAGGATCCGACAGGCAATATTGTCTGGGTGTGCCCCGAAGGCGGCGGCGGGCCCAACTATCCGAACATGTAATTTTTGCATTACATTTTTTAAGCCCTATATGGGTATGAATAGGGAACAAGTGTCTGCAAATGGTGCGTAAAGTGAATAAAAACCGGCGAATGCCGCCACGCTCTGGGTCCATGAGCCTGAAACTGCTTTTGGCGCTGACTATGGCCGGGCTTGCGGCCGGGCTTGTGGCCAGTCAGCCATCTTACGCGGCAGGCACAAAGAAAGCGCGCCCGATTCTGGCCGATGCCAGTCAGGAATTGCCCGTCTATCCCAGCCCCTATGCCAATTATCTGGTTGGGCGCTTTGCCATGGCGCAAGGTGATGTGGAGACGGCGGCCCAGGCCCTGCGGGCCGTCAGCATGGCCGATACGGACGATAGTGACCTTCGCGAAAAAGCTTTTTTGATCAACATTTTGAGTGGTGACATTCAGCGTGCGGCGGCTTTGTCAGAAGATATGACACCGACCACCGAAACCAGCCGGGCCATGACCTATCTGGTGGACGCGCTGACGGCCGTCAAAGCGGGTAAGCGATCAAAGGCCGTCAAGGCAATTGAGGCTCTGTACAAACTCAACCCGCATGATCGCAATGGCGTTTTATTGAGGCCTTTTATTCTGGCCATGGGCGGCAAGTGGAAGGCCGCTTTGAGTGATTCCGGTGATGCGGAACTGGCGGCCAATGATAATGATCGACTGCCTGTGTATCTGATTAAGGCCGAACGGGCACGTCTGTATGAAATGAGGGGCAAGGCCAAACAGGCCGAGGCCCTGTATAAAAGTCTGTATCAACCGGGGGCCGCCAGCTTTATTTTTGGGCCCGACTATGCCGGTTTTCTGGAGCGTCAGGGTCGCAAGGAAGAGGCGCGGCCAATCTGGCAGATGCTGGCCGATCAAAGCCGCGATGAAAAGGCTATGGATGCCCTTAAGGCGATGGATTCGGCCACTTACAAACCGCCTGAACTGCCTGGCCTGACGCAAAGCATGGCGCAGGCTCTGTTCGTTTCGGCCACTGTGTCCTTCAGTGAGCGTAATACGGAACTGGCTTTGGCCACGCTGAACCTGTCGCTTTATCTGGATCCGGAGTCGGATCGTGCCCGTGTCTTTTTAGGCCAGTTGCAAAATGAGCTGAAAAACAAGGACGGGGCTGACACGGCCTGGGCCAGTATTGCCCCGGATTCGCCCTATTATTCCGAAGCGGTCTTGCGCCGGGTCTGGGCGGCGCGTGCCGATGAGCAGACGGAAAAGGCTTTAACTCTGGTCGATCAGGGCTTGGCACGTGATCCGGATAATCTGAGCTTGATTATCGAAAAAAGCAGCCTTCTGCACGAGCAAGAGAAAGACACACAAGCGTTGGCCGTGATCAATGATCGCATTGCCCGCAGGGGTGATGCGGATTTCGGCTGGCAGGCCTGGTTCTCTCAGGCGATTATTTACGACAGCCTGAACCAGTGGCCGGAAGCCGAAGCTGCCATTAAAAAGGCACAGGCCTTAAATCCGAAACAGCCTGAAATTCTGAACTTCCTCGGCTATGGCTGGATCAATCGTGGCCTCCATATTTCTGAAGGCATGGATCTGGTACGTGAAGCCATCAAGGCCAATCCGAAATCCGGCGCGATTATTGATTCGCTGGGGTGGGGTTATTACAAACAGGGTAATTATGAGCAGGCCCTGAGCTTTATCGAGCAGGCCGTCCTGATGGATCCGGCGGATGCGGAGATCAATGAGCATCTGGGGGATGTGTATAAGGCCTTAGGGCGCGACACAGAAGCCGGTTATGAGTGGGCCAGAGTGCTGACGCTGAAACTGAGCGATCGTCAGGCGGCCTCGGTGCGGCGTAAGCTTGAGGCCAATGCTGAGGGGCTGGAAAAAGCCACCGTCAAGACGCCGAAATCTGCCCAATCGACAGCCCTGAATGACGGCCGCAAATCGTCCAAATCACATCCATGATGGCGCGTTTGGCGCCTGCCAAGATCAATCTGTATCTGCATGTGGCTGCTCCCGATGCGCGCGGTTATCACCCCCTACAAAGCCTTGTCGTTTTTGCCGATATCGGTGACTATGTGGCCCTGCAACCCACTGTCGACGGGCTGGCCCTGCACATAGAAGGCCCGTTCGGTAGAGGCCTGACTGCGGGTGAAGACAATCTGGTTATGCGGGCGGTGCGCGCCTTTGAAGCCGAAGCCGACTTAAGCGTGGACAGGCATCAGATTTTATTGCGTAAAAACCTGCCTCTGGCGTCTGGTCTGGGCGGCGGCAGCGCCGATGCGGGGGCGTGTCTGCACCTGTTGCGTCAGACCTATGCCCCTGACATGAGTGACGGGACTCTGTCTAAACTGGCCGGAGGACTGGGCGCCGACGGGGTGATGTGTCTGTGGCATAAATCCGGCGTGGCCGATGGTTATGGTGAAAAGCTAACCTATCGCCACATGCCAACTGTCCATGCCGTGCTGGTTAATCCACTGGCACAGTGTTCGACCGCGAAAGTCTATGCCGGATATGATGACCGCGGCCAGTTTGCCCCTTTAATGCCGCAGAAAAGCTTTGGCTCAATTGTCAATATTGATAAACTGGTGTCGGCGCTTAGTCATACGCGCAATGATCTGCAAGGCCCCGCCATGCGTTTACAACCGATGATCGCCACCGTTTTGGCGCATCTGGAAGCGCAACCTGAAACCCTGTTTGCACGTATGTCCGGATCGGGGGCGACCTGTTTTGCCTTATGTGAGGATGCGCAGGCTGCGGAAACTCTAAGGCTTAAACTTTTGTCTCTGATGCCGGATGCGTGGGTGCGCACCTGTTGTCTGGGGGGATAGATTCAGCCTGAGGCGTTGGTTTTACGGCCCATATACCAGCATAAAAACATACACGGTATACCTATGGCCGCGGTGAGGCTGAAAAACACGGCATAGGCGTTGAACAGGCCCAGATCGGGTACCCACAAATCGACCACCCAGCCGGAAAACCCTTTCAGGAACTTGCCCGTAAAGGCGGCCACGCTGTACATAAGCGCGTAGTGAGTCAGCACATGGTCGCGCCCCAGAGTCGTGTTCAGGGTTTGCTGGGTCATAAAGGCGACCAAGGCCGTTTCGGCTATGCCATTGGAAAAATTATCGGCCACGAGCGTCAGGCCAAACACGACCGGATCGCCATGTGATACTGCCATGCAGGCAAAGCCGATATTGGATAATGGGCCAAGCAGGGCACCGAGCAGGAAGCTGCGTTGCACACCCAGCCACAACAGGCATGAGCCTCCGGCGGCAATGCCGACAAAGGACGCCCACAGCCCGATCGTGGCGCGCATGCCGGCGATTGTATCCTGATCGAGGCCCGTGTCCTGATAGAGCGGCCCGGCGACCGGCCCGATCAGATAATCCGGCAAACGATACAGGGCTAAGGTCAGCAGGATCAGCCCGGCCGTACCTTTGTGGGCGTTGAAAAAGCTGATAAAGGGATCAATAATCAGGGCCTTGAGCGACTTGGCTTGCGTTTTTATGTGGGTTTCAATGCGGCCGCGCGGCGACAACAGGGTTACGGCAATGCCGATAAGCATGGCCAGCGCCATAATCTGATACGATATTGGCCAGCCCATTCGCTTGGACATAACCAGTAAAAGCGCATCGGTCATCAGTATGGCTATTCTGAAACCAAAAGCATAGAAGCTGGGGTTAAGCGCTTGATCCGCCTCATTTTCCGTCTGTTCTACACGCCAGGCATCAATGGCGATTTCCTGCGAGGCGGCGGCAAAAGCCACAAACAGGGCAGCAACGGCAAAGGCCAGCAGATGAAAGGGCCCGATCATCGCCATCAGGCTCAGGCCTGCGCCGACACCTAACTGGCTGAGCAGCATATAGCTGCGCCTTTGGCCCAGCCAACCGTACAGAAACGGCAGCCGCACCTTATCCATCCACGGCGCCCATACGACTTTCAGGCCGTAGATCAAACTAACCCAACCGAGAAAACCGATAACAGTCAGAGAGATGCCGGAACTTCTAAGCCAAAAACCCAGCGTGCCGCCCACTAACAAAAAGGGCAGGCCGGCGGAAAATCCCATGCCGAGCAGCAGCCATGAGGTTGGCTGTTTCAGCGCCTGCATGACGTCGTTTAGGCGGGATTTGAAGCCGGTGCGGGTCGTATCTGGGGTCATGAAACCCATGAAGCCAGATTCTCCGGTGTTCGGACAGGTTTTCTTTGTGGCGGCGGGGCGTTTTGTCTTGCGGGTCAGGGGGGGGCGCTCTATGTTCGCCACAAATTTTCAAGCCCTTTGCAGAGTACAATGTCTAAAGCCGATACCTCAAAAGAGCCCCTTTCGTTTCAGGACCTTATCCTGACCCTGCACAGCTACTGGTCGGAACAGGGCTGCGCCATTTTACAGCCCTATGACATTGAGGTGGGCGCAGGCACCCTGCATCCGGCGACCGTTCTGCGCGCGCTTGGCAAAAAGTCGTGGAAGGCCGCCTATGTGCAGCCGTCACGCCGCCCGGTCGATGGGCGCTATGGCGAAAACCCCAACCGTCTGCAGCACTATTACCAGTATCAGGTCATCCTCAAGCCCAATCCTGAGAATATGCAGGCGCTCTATCTGGAATCGCTGCGTCGCATCGGGCTTGATCCCGATTTGCATGATATTCGCTTCGTGGAAGATGACTGGGAAAACCCAACCGTTGGGGCCTGGGGGCTGGGCTGGGAGGTCTGGTGCGACGGCATGGAGGTGACGCAATACACCTATTTTCAGGGTGTCGGCGGCATTGAGGTGGATGTGGTATCGGGCGAGCTGACCTACGGGCTGGAGCGTCTGGCCATGTATGTGCAGAATGTCGATAATGTGTACGACCTGAAATTCAATAAGGCCGGGGTCAAGTACGGCGATATCTTTAAGGAGCAGGAGCGCCAGTTCTCCGCGTTCAATTTTGAGGCATCGGATGTGCCGACCTTGAAACGCCAGTTCGAGGATATGGAGCGGCAGGTTACGGCGATTTTGGCGACGAAAAACAGTCTGGGTTATCCGCTTGTTCTACCCGCCTATGATCATGTGTTGAAGGCGTCTCACCTGTTCAATCTGATGGATGCGCGCGGCGCCATCGCCGTGGCGGAGCGTCAGAGCTATATCGGCCGGATCCGTGATCTCTGTAAGGCCTGCGCCCTTGAATGGGCCAAGCAGGAGGAGGCACGGTAATGGCTCAACTGTTGATCGAACTTTTCTCCGAAGAAATTCCAGCCCGTATGCAAC
>JBAWDM010000171.1:0-3402 GCA_049590735.1 Asticcacaulis sp.
CGCGGATCATCATAGGCCAGTTGCGCGGTGGCTACGGGGTGCGCACACAGATAGCTATAACGGCCCAGTTTACCGCCATCGGACAGGAAACCGGCGGCGCCATTGTGCTCTAACCAGCCTTCAAGACGCGTTTCCACGGCCTCATAGTCTAAGGTTTTTTGTGCGGCATGGACGAAGGACAGAGCCGAAAACGGCAACATTCACAGCAACTTGATTCGATTGTGAAAAGCAAAAGGCTCATTATGGTATCAGGATTTAGTCCGTGGCGACAAGCCCATGCGTTGTACGCATCCGCCCCCCGGTTTAAGTCTATGGATGGAGGTCCATTGATCTGACTTTGGAGCGGTTTGCAGCAGCATACCGCTCCATTTTTATATTTACCTAAAAGGCGGCTCATCAAAGGCGCGTAGTTTGCGTGAATGTAGCCGTGTGCCGAAATCCCGTAAGATGCTGACCGTCTCAATGCCGATCTGGATATGTTCGGCTATGGCGCGTTCATAGAAGTGATTGGCCTGACCCGGCAGTTTCAGTTCACCATGCAGCGGTTTATCGGACACGCACAATAATGTGCCATAGGGTACGCGAAAACGATAACCTTGGGCGGCCAGTGTGGCGCTTTCCATATCAATGGCAATGGCGCGCGACTGTGAAAAACGCCGCGCCGACAGGGAGTATTTCAGCTCCCAATTGCGATCATCGGTGGTGACCAGTGTGCCGGTGCGCAAACGCTGTTTCAGTTCGGCCCCGTCCTGTCCGGTAATGCGCACGGCGGCGGCATGAAAGGCCTGCTGGACTTCGGCGATTGGCGGGATGGGAATCTCGATCGGCAGCACATCATCCATGACGTGATCATCGCGCAAATAGGCGTGGGCCAGCACATAGTCGCCAATACTTTGCGACGGCCGCAAACCGCCGCAATGGCCGATCATCAACCAGGCGTGGGGTCGCATGACCGCCAGATGGTCGGTGATGTTTTTGGCATTGGACGGGCCAACGCCAATATTGACCAGCGTAATGCCCTGTCGTCCTTCGGCCATGAGATGATAGGCTGGCATCTGATGCTTGCGCCACGGCGAGGCGGCAATGATCGCTTGGGGGTCTATGGTTTCCTTGGTTATGGTGAAATTGCCGCAACACGACAACGCCGTATAGCCGCTATCGGGGTCTTTGAGTTGCTCCAGCGCATAGGCAACAAACACATCGACATAGCGGTTATAATTGGTGAGCAATATATAGCCCTGCGTATCTTCGGCAGGCGTGCCCGTATAATGTTTCAGGCGGGCCAGCGAAAAATCAGTGCGCAGGCCGTCAAATAAGGCCAGAGGCCGGTGGCCGTCAGTGTCAATGAAGGTCATGCCATCGGCCACTTCATTGCCGATTAGCGCCAGTTCGGTTGTCGGAAAATGACGCGACAAATCCATGGCCGAGACTTTGTTGAGATCCAGATCGGCGCCGTCCAGCACATAAGGATAGGGGATTTCCTGATCCGACAGGCTGACTGAACATTCCGCGCCATAGTCACGGATCAAAAGGCTGAGCTGGTTTTCAATATAGTCACCGAAAATATCCGGTCGCGTTACTGAGCTGGTATAGCTGCCCGGATGCGAAAAACGGGCATAGGCGCGATTGACCTGAGGGTGACGATTGGCCTGAATGAGCGCTTCGTCATGGGCATCCAGCACGCCTTTCCACACAACGGTCAGTTTGGGATAACAGTAACGACCCGCTTGGCGCAGCGCCGGATCGGGCAGGGTGCGGTGTTCAAGATAGGCGTGCAAGTCGGTCTGAAGGGCCGTGACAGCCTTGGTGTAAAGGTCTTTGAGTTGGGCGACGATTTGCGCGGCGGAAAGTAGCGTCGTATCAGCGGTTTGAGCAGGTGTGTTCATGGCTCTGGATACCATATGGCAAGCCGCTTCGCCAATCGGGAAGGCATGAATATTTTGTGGCGGTACAGACCAGGTGCTAAAAAAGTGGGTTGATCATAAAGTCACAAAGTTTGTGGACAGACCAGAGTTTTTAAAGCTTCATAATTCCATAAACTAAGGGGGCAGGTATGAAAATCACAAGAAGTATTGCAGTGGTATCCGTTGGCGTTGGCGTTATTGCCGTTGCGGGAGGACTGTTATATGCGCAGGGGGGCATCATCCCCAAAATCTTTCATAACAACAGTCACTATAATCACGGCATTATGATCGCGGACAATGTAACGAGATACTCCCCTGCTCAACTGCAGCAATTGTCTCGTGAAGTTCCAGTTCGCTATGATTATGCTGCGGGCAAATCTTATGTACCGCCTTCCGTGAATTACATTCGCGTGGAATATCTCGCATCGCATGAAACAAAGTCATTTCCTAAAATCTTTATTGCTGACAAAGCCTTTCCTTATAATCCTTGGATCATGGAGTCTGTTTGGGTGGTGACCTCAATCCGTATGCGGAAAATTCTTCGGTATGCGGATGATCTGAATTGTTCATCAGATTCTGGAGATTTACGTGCCGGGATGAATCGAGTTGAAGTTTTATTACGAGAAGGTGATCAGCATTTGAGAAGGTGTTTAATAAGCCGGAAGGCGGGATGTAAATACCTGCATAGTCTTTATAAAATTCCGCCTACTGACCTTGTTGATGATAGCAGCTCCCCTAAGTCAGAACTGGAGGTATTGAAAAATGGCATGGGATGCGCCGCTATCCATTCATGGTTTTGAGCGAATTCTAGATTGCCCCCTATCCTCGTCTTAAGCCATTGTCATGGGCTTAAGCCCCAAGGTCGCCATCAAATGTGCATCCGTGCCCGGTTGCGGATTAGGCGTGGTCAACAGCGTGTCGCCAATAAAGATCGAATTGGCACCGGCCAGAAAACACAAAGCCTGTAGCTCGTCGCTCATCTCATTACGGCCGGCCGACAAACGCACCATCGACTTCGGACAGATGATCCGTGCCACAGCAATCGTTCTGACAAATTCAATGCCGGAAATGCCGTCTTCGTTGCTCATACGATCACCAATCGGCGTGCCCGCAACGGCCACCAGATGATTGATGGGGATGCTGTCGGGATGATGGGGCAGGGTGGCCAATTGATGCAGAAACGACACCCGATCTTCGCGCGCTTCACCCATGCCCATTATGCCGCCGCAGCAGGTTTTCATGCCGACATCTGACACGGCCTGAAGCGTATCCAAGCGCTCCTGATAGGTGCGGGTGGTCACCACGCTGTCATAATATTCCGGCGAGGTATCGAGATTGTGGTTGTAATAATCAAGGCCTGCGTCTTTGAGCGCCTTGGCCTGATCAGGCGTGATCATGCCGAGCGTGGCGCAGGTTTCCAGTCCCATGGCTTTCACGCCGCCGATCATGGCGGCCAGCGCCGGCACATCGCGGTCTTTTAAATCACGCCAGGCCGCCC
>JBAWDM010000172.1:0-3832 GCA_049590735.1 Asticcacaulis sp.
AGTCCAGAATCTGACTCATCACCTCGGCGCCAATGACCAGCACGCATTTCGACAAGCCACGCGCCACAAAGCCATCGGCAACGCTCAGGCCATACACAAAGCCCGAACAGACCGCCTGCACATCGAACGCGGCGCAGGTCGGCGCCCCCAGCTTATGCTGAACTATAGACGCCGTTGAAGGAAAGGGCATGTCCGGCGTGGTAGTGGCCACAATGATCAGATCAATATCGCTGACCTGTTTTCCCGCCGCCGCCAAGGCGATTTTGGCCGCTTCAACCGCCAGATCAGAGGTTTTGACGCCCGTATCGGCCTTGTGACGCTGCCGGATACCCGTGCGCTCAACAATCCACGCATCGGATGTATCAAGAGTTTTGGCAAAATCATCATTGGTGACCACATGGGGCGGCAAATATCCGCCTACGCCCGTAACGGCCGATCTTAACACACGCATATTTAACTTACCTTGTCGCCCGTAACTGCCGGTGCATCCGCAGCAGGCGTATCTGTTATATTTGTGTCTGACCCGTTTTCAGCAAGAACAGCTTCATCACAGGTTTGGGAAAACTTCAGGAGTGAGGCCGTCAGATCGCGTTCATATCCACTGGCCGCCAGCGAATATCCGACCCGGATTGCATTGGCAAAAGCGCGCGCATCCGCCCCGCCGTGGCTTTTGATGACAATGCCCTTCAGACCCAGCAAGGGCCCGCCATTGCCGGTGCCCGGATCTATCCGGCGGGACATGGCCTTAAGGGCGGAACCGGCCAAAAGCGCCCCCAGCATGGCCAGAGGCGAAGATTTGAAAGCGTCCTTCAACAAGTCCCTGATAAAGCGCGCCGTACCTTCGGCCGTTTTCAGCGCGACATTGCCGGTAAAGCCATCCGTAATCACCACATCCACTGTGCCCCGGCACAGATCCGTGCCCTCGACAAAGCCCTGATAGTTCAGGCCCAAGGTATTTTCACGCAGCAATTTGTGCGCTTCGCGTACCTCTTCGTGGCCCTTCACATCCTCAGAACCGACATTCAAAAGCCCGAGCGAAGGGTTTTCCGCGCCATGAACGGCTCGGTGAAAGGCCGCCCCCATCAGGGCGAATTCGATCAGTTGTTTCGCATCGGAAGTGACATTGGCCCCGACATCCAGAACCGTGCCAAACCCGCGCTGATTAGGCCATGAACAGCCGATCGCCGGACGTTCAAGGTCGCTGATCATCATTTTCAGGATCATTTTCGACAGGGCCATCAAGGCGCCGGTATTGCCGGCTGAAATCACCGCTCTGGCCTGCCCGCTTTTCACCGCCTGTATCGCATTAGCCATGGATGTATTGCGCCGACGGATCGCCTGAGCCGGCTTTTCGTCCATGGCGACACATTGATCCGTATGCACTACCACGCTTCGGGCTTTCAACCGCGGCAGCCGGTTCAGTTCGGTCTGAATGAGGCCTTCATCACCATGTAACTGGAAATAAAGCTCAGGATGTTCATCCAGTAAAATGGCCGCACCCCTTACGGTCACGGGCGGGCCATGATCGCCGCCCATGACGTCAATGGCAATGACCACGGCCCCGTCGGGTGCGCTAAAAACAGGGATTTCTGGTTGAGGTTCTATAATGGTCGTCACGAACTTATCTGACCTCATCTAAGCTAACCATGTGCAAGGCATGATTTACATTCGCCATAAATTCGGCGGAAGCGAGCCGCAGACAATAGCGCGGCCTGTCAATTTCGCAAGCCCTGCTCTGGTGTGTCTCTACAGGCATGGCCTTGTTTTGACACCTACTCATCGCGTTTAAGCTTAGCCAGCACAGCAAAAGGCGATGGCTCGGCCTCAGTTTCCGGTTCCTGAAACACCGCCCCCGGCTTGCGCGCAAAGGGGTCATAGGCCTCACCCAGCGCTTCGATAATATATTGCCCCAGATCAATCTGGCCATTTTCGATGACATCCGGCTCATCCAGATCATCCAGCGTAAATTCATGCGCGCCAATCTCGGCCACTTCGTCGGTAATGCGCTGCTTTTCCATGCACTCGATGGCAAGCTCACCTGAAATCGGATGGCTGAATGGCTCAAGTGTCACACCGCATTCCTGCGTGACCTGCCCTTCCAGCCTTATCTTTACACCGACAACGGGCTTGGGCCCGCTCAGAGCACGGGTCACAATATGCGCCTCTAAGGCCTCCAGCGAGATCATGCCAAAGCCTTTGGCAATGGCGGCACGTTGCGCGTCATCGGCCACCAGATCCAGCGTCAGGCCCTTGAGGGCCTGATCAAAGCGCACACGATGTTCCCAAAGTCCGGCATCTTTGTGGTCATTTGGTTTATGATCGGTCATGTGGCATCTCCCTTTGTCGGTTGGCCATCCGCCGACTTTTCAATATCCGACTCTGGTGTTGAGTCTTCTTCGTTTTCAAGCGTCAGGGCTTCGGGCTGCGGCCAGTCAATATGACCGCTCAAAAGCGCATCGACCCTCAGAGACTGGCGCGCGGACAGGGCATAGATAGCAAAGGCCTGCGCCTTTTCCAGTACCCGGGCCGTCAGGGCGTCGTTTTGCACTTCGCCATCGGCCTCATTATTTTCATAGTCGGAACCGGCAAACAGGGTACGGGCGGCATAGTCGGCCTGCTCTGTCAGGCCTGCATCCTGCACCCACAAATCATCCCAGCGCTTCATGCGGGTATAGATAACCTTACCCAGAACCTTCATACGTTTGGGCACAGCCAGATCGCCCACGCCCTGTTCGCGCAAGGTCGAATCGAGCGCCAGCAGATAGGCATCAAACAGCTTTTGCGCCACCTCTGCGGCCTGTTCGTGACGATTATCCTTTGTGGGTAAGGCCTTCAGGCACATAACCACCATGCCAACATGAAAGGTCAACAGTTCAAACCGCGCGCCGATCGCATCTTCAACCCCATAGTCAAGATAGAAGACCGGACGCCGTGACTGCGCCACGCATGCAGCATATAACTTATCGCCAGATAGTTTCGCCGGTCTGGTTTTCAGGGGTTTAAAGAGACGACTGAGCATGTTTGAAAGCGCCAAAATGTCTTTTCCTTGCCGAAGCCAACCCAAAGCCAGGGTTTTTAGTTACCCTCATTGCGTAGCGGTCAGGGCAATTATTTTTGCTGTTCATGGCCATGTTTAGGCCTTAAGCTTGCCGTAAGCCTAAAATCTCTATAGGTCAAATGCGTTCGTTTACTCATACAGGATATTCATGCGCCTGCCATTCTTGAAAACACGACTCTTTAAGGTCTGCGCTATCATGACCGTGTCCTCGGTGGTGGCCCTTATGGCGGCCGGCTGTGCACCGACCATGACGCATCATGGCTATCTGGCGCACGAATCCAAACCCTCAGTCGATATTAAGGTCGGTGACACGCAGGCAGCCGTGCTGGATAAGGTCGGCGCACCGTCACAGACCTCGACCTATGATCCGTCTGAATGGTACTATATTGATCAGGTCTCCATGAAGATGACCTATAAACAATCGCGTGTGACCGGCCGTTCGGTGACGGTGGTGGATTTTGATGATGCCACTCAGACCGTGAAGGCCGTCAAGACCCTCAGTCTGGCTGACGGGCGCGATTTGACCCCTAACCCGAATAAGACACCGACTCGCGGGCGCTCTCTGACCGCGCTGGAACAACTATTAGGCACGGTTGGCCGTCAGCGCATCAGCGATGATAATCTCGATCCCGGCAAATCCCGCCGTCGCGAATAGCGATCGCAACAATTCAGACACAAAAAACCCGCAAGGTACAAGCCTTGCGGGTTCTTCATTGTCATGCCTGTCCGTTTAGCCGTGGGCCAGGACAGCCAGCATCAGCAAGGCCACAATAT
>JBAWDM010000173.1:0-5079 GCA_049590735.1 Asticcacaulis sp.
AGGTTGAGGCACGTCTCAAGACGTTTGCGACATAAGTCTCAAGGCCTATTGGACAGCATGTTGCCAGTTCGTTCCCAGATGTCGTACAGCTACGCACAGTTCTTGTCGCCACCCCAAGGAGAGCAAAAAAAGAAATGCAGAAGTGTGGCAATAAGCCTACATATTAAATCCGTTTTTATATGTCAAACACCTGCATCTCTGATAAAATCTAAGGCTTGCTCCCTGCAAAAAAAGACATAAGATCAATGACATTTGCGTTTTAGCGCGTCCGTAAAATCAGAATAGAGTTGAGAGACGGCAATAAAGTGGATAGCAAGCGGGTCACAGCCGCAGGGGAGCAGACGTGAAACAGCCAAAGGTTGCCAGAATCAAAAGCGCAGACCGCGTACGCGACAGCGTAACCTGGAACGAAACGGAGATCAGTGTGGCGCATCCGGCCGGTCGCACCGCCACGCCTTTGCATATTCAGGTCGCGCAAAAACTGGCGACCGAGATTTTTCAGCGCCGCCGCCGACCCGGCGATATCCTGCCATCCGAACAGGAGATGTCGCAATCCCTGTCCCTGTCGCGTTCGGCGGTTCGCGAAGCCATCCGCATTCTGGTCGCCAAGGGACTTGTTGAGCCACGGCCGAAACGCGGCACCTGTATTACAGAAAAAACGGAATGGAACCTGCTTGATCCTGATGTTCTGGCGTGGATGTTTGCTTCGGGGCCGGATGAAGAGCTGGTGCGCAATCTGTTTGAACTGAGACTGATTCTGGAACCCGCCGTGGCGGCTCTGGCAGCCTCCAGACGCACGGTCGGTCATCTGTCCAAAATGTTTACGGCTCTGGATGTGATGGACAAGGAAACGCTTTCGTCCGAAGCTGGCCGTCAGGCCGATAAGGATTTTCACGCGGCTCTGATGACGGCGGCCGGCAATGACCAGTTGTCGTCCCTCAATGCGACGATTGGCGCCTCGATTGCCCTGTCGACGCGTTATAAGCTTGAGCATAATGTGCTGGGGGACGATCCGGTGCTGGCTCACAGAGCCGTATATGAGGCCATCGAAAGCGGCGATGTCGACGAAGCGCGCTGGCGCATGGAATCCCTGATCCGCCAAGCCATGAAAGACATTGTCAAACGCCCCGCCCGAAATAGCTGACCAGACGGGCTTAAGCCTTAAATTTTCAATTGAAATGAGTTCCTATGATCCGTCCCGGCCTTTTGATCTCCGCAGTGTTCGCCTCCTTGGCGGCTTTTGGCCTGACGGGCACGGCGCACGGCGATACGCCGCAACTGAACCAGACGGGTTTTACACCCCACAGCCAGAAGCTGGCCATTGTCCCCACCGAAGCCACAGCCCCCCTGCCCTGGCAGCTTAAGGACAGTGGGGGTCATGTGGTTCTGGCGGGGACAACCACACCCTTTGGTCTTAATTCCGGCTCAGGCAAAAGCGTTCAGCAGATTGATTTTTCGGCCTATAAGGTCGCCGGTAAAGATTATGTGGTGTCGGCGGGCGGCAGCGACAGTGCGCCTTTTGATATTGAACCTGACCTCTATGCGCCCATGGCCTATGACGCACTGGCTTTTTTCTATCACCAGAGGTCGGGCGTGCCGATCGAAGCGAAATATGTCGGGGAAAAATGGGCGCGTCCGGTCGCGCATGAAAAAGAGATCGTTACCTGCTTTGGCCCAAAGGATTATCGCGGCAATGACTGGGGTGTTTGTCCCTACACGCTGGATGTGTCAAAAGGCTGGTATGATGCGGCCGATCAGGGCAAATATGTGGTCAATGGCGGTATTGCGACCTGGACCCTGCTCAATGCCTATGAACGCAGTCAGGTCAAACACAATCGCGCCTTTGATGATGGCAAGGTGCGCATCCCCGAAGCCGGAAACGGCGTGAATGACCTGCTGGATGAAATTCGTTATGAGATGGATTTTCTGCTGAGCATGCAGGTGCCGGATGGCCAGACCCTGCGTCTGCCGCTGGGCCATCAGCGCGACCACATGAATGCGCTTGTGTTTACCTCTGTGGATGCGACCGGCATGGTGCACCATAAGATGCATGATGAACACTGGACGCCCGTCCCTACCCCGCCGCACCTCGATAAGGAAAAACGCGGCCTGACCTTCCCGTCCACGGCGGCCACGCTGAATTTAGCCGCCACTGGCGCCTATTGCGCCCGCATGTTCAAAGGCATTGATGACGCCTATGCCGATCGCTGCCTTAAGGCAGCTGAGTCTGCTTATGCGGCCGCAGTACGTGTGCCCGATGCCTATGCGATGGATATAGTGTCCGGCGGAGGCGGTGGTTATGGTGACGGGGATGTCAGTGATGAATTTTACTGGGCGGCGGTCGAGCTTTATCTGACAACGGGTGAAGCGGCCTACGAGAAGGCTGTGAAAACCTCACCGCATTTTCTGGAGATGCCCACCGGCAATGCAAAGGGACAGGGAGACATTTCCTGGGGCAGCGTACAGGCGTTGGGCACGATGGCTTTGGCGACCGGACGTGCCAATCCCTATCAGTCTCAGGCGCGTAAGGCCGTCATTGCAACGGCGGATGCCTATCTGACGCCCATCGACAGCCAAGGCTATCATATCCCCTTTGACCGCCCCTATGGTTGGGGATCGACGGCCGATTTCAACAATCGCGCCATGATTCTGGCCTACGCCGCCGATTTAACGGGCAATGTTAAATATAGACATGGCGTGGTGGACTTGACAGACTATCTGCTGGGTCGCAATCCGCTCAGCTTCTCATTCGTAGCCGGATATGGCGAGCATGCGCTTTCACATCCCCATCACCGTTTCTGGGCCAATGAGGGCGATTTACCGCCACCGCCCGCCGGTACGATTTCCGGAGGCACCAATGCCCGTCCGGGCGATCCGGCCGCCATAAGTCAGCTCAAAGGCTGTCTGCCGCAAACCTGTTATCTGGATGAGATAGCCAGCTATTCCACCAATGAGGTGGCGCTTAACTGGAACGCCCCCTTCTTCTGGGTGACTAGCTGGTTAAGTGAAACGCCCGAAAACTAGTCAAATTTCTCTTTAATTGTATCTGCGGGATCCACATCCTGATCCGGATTGCCGCTTTCGCGCGGCACAGCGACCGTGTCCTTGTTATCGTCAAGGGCTGGCGTGCCACCGGACGGGGGATTTTGTGTTGCGTTCGTATTTGCTGAGTTTGACATAATAAATCTCTAATTTATTGAGTGGATTACAGTTGAAACTTAAAGCGTTACAGACGCTTTTTTATCCTTGTAATCATCCTTAGGGTCGATCCCCATCAGGATTTTAACCCCTGCCATCAGGCTTGACGCATCCGACCAGATTTCAGCCTTGTTCAGATCAAACCGGAACAGGCGCAATTTGGGATCATCCTTGCCACCTTCGTACCAAGCGGCCACAAACGGGTTCCACAGGCGTTCGATCACGGCCCGGTCATGATCCGGCGTCAATGTGCCGGTGACCGTAGCGAATATATCATGGCCTTTGGAGCAAAACGTACCGGTGGCTTCGGTTCTGGACTGAATCTCCTGTCCGAAAGCCGTGTCGACGGAGCTAAACACCCACGCCACATGATCCTGATCGTCCTCCATAATGGCCGTCATGGGACGCGCCGGAATGGAGGCCGTCCTCAGCATCAGGGTGCGGTCTGACTTCAGATGTTTGAGAAATGTCTGGGTGATTTTCTGATCGTCGGACATAGGCCGCTCCTTATTCATATGGCATTTTGTCTAGTGTTATAGGGCCCTGCCCGTAAGGATACGATGGGCGCGCCCACCAGACCGTATAAGGATATGGTCTGCGCTTTTGTGTCGTAAACACCTCGGATCAGACCCCTTCCCTGTCAGATTTTCTAAGGGCAGAAACGCGTCATTATTAAACAGGTTTACAAAACAAACCAGTTCATGTATGTGTCACTCATCGGGCCATTGTGGCCGTAACGGAGACTGTCATGTCTGAAACCCTCACCCCGCAGCGCTACCACGATCTCGATGCCGTTCGCGCCGTGGCCCTGACGCTTGGCGTGGTTCTACACGCCACCATGTCCTTCATTGAGCCGCAAATCTGGCTTGTTAAGGATGTCAGCCACAGCACAAGCATGGCGCTTTTGTTTTATGTTATCCACATGTTCCGCATGTTGAACTTCTTTGTCATGGCGGGCTTTTTCGCGCATATGATGGTCGAAAAGCGCGGTGTATGGGGGTTTGCCACTAACCGCCTTAAGCGTCTGGCTATTCCTTTGGTTGCCTTCTGGCCGATCGTCATGGCCGCCATTATTGCTGTGATGATCTTTGCCAGCATGCCGCCTGCGGGCACACCGGCACCACCTCCGCCGCCTACGCCTGCTTTTAACATTCACACCTTCCCCCTGACTCATCTTTGGTTTCTGTATGTGCTTTTGATCCTCTGCGCAGGCGCCATTGTGCTTAAACTGATCGTGGATCTGCTTAAAATCGGCGAACCTCTGGGGCGTCTGTTCGACAGCCTTGTCGGTGGTCTGATTAAAATCGACATGATCATCGCTGTTCTGCTTCTGCCGGCCGGTCTGGTGACCTATTTTAACCCGTCTGTGCTTCTGTGGTTTGGCATCCCGACGCCGGATACCGGTTTGATTCCGAATGCAACGGCTGTTGCGGGCTTTACCACAGCCTTTGTGTTTGGCTGGTGTCTGCACCGCCGCGCCGATCTGCTGGCCCATATTGCCAGTCGCTGCTGGCTCTACCTGTTCAGCGCCGTTGTCGGGACTATTATCTGCCTTGTCCTGGTCGGCACCACGCCTGCGGTTATACCGGTCAATGGTCACGACCATCAGTTCTATATCCTGATGTATGGCGTCAGTGCCTGGTCGTGGGTGATGGCCTTTATTGGTCTGGCACATCGCTTCATCAAGCGTGAGATACCCGTCATGCGCCTGCTGTCGGACAGTTCCTACTGGGTCTATATTATTCACCTGCCGGTGCTGCTGCTTCTCCAGTTGTTTGTGAAGGATGTGGCTCTGCCTGCCGAAATCAAGTGTCTTCTGGTCATATGCGGTACAATGGCTATTGGTCTTGTCAGCTATCAGTTTATGGTACGGTACAGCTT